>JBMCEH010000058.1:0-6450 GCA_048620775.1 Candidatus Natronoplasma sp.
ACAACGCCTAGAGTACCGTCTTCACCTCCCAGTTTCACTACATCGTCGACTCTAAAAGGTCTTTCAAAGGTCAAAAAGAATCCAGAAATGAAGTTCGTTACTATGCTCTGACTGGCGAATCCGATAATTATCCCTAGTATACCTCCAGCTACGAGAAATCCGGATATACTGAATTCCAATATTGGTAAAACTATCAAAAAACCGATGATAAGGAACAGAAAATAAATGACTTTAGAGATGGTGTTTAGGCGATTTTTTGAGACCTTATCCCTCAACGAATGTCGAATTCTAAGAGAGATAGCCTTACCTATCATGACAGCGGCGAGAAGGATTATTATACTTATCAAAATATCTAAAATAGTAACGCTACCATAGAGAACTCTATCAAGCATCAAATACCACTCTCCATCACAAAATTTATTCCTCCTTTTATGGGGCTCTTTTTCTTCTTGTAGATCTCTCTTGCCTTTGTCATATTTTCTACAATAGGTTTATTTGAAAAGCCAGTCTCTGAAAGATCTTCTTCTTTAATGAACATCGCCCCCTTCATACCGACCCTTTCGTCATCATAATATATTTTCATCCCGTAAGCGTCAAATACTACATTTGTTATCTCTTTCCACTCTTTGGTTCTATTGATCAAGGTTAGAGCCATTATTCCTTCTCTCAAGGGATCAAGGTCTTCAGGGATAGTAGTACTGTGCTGTGTAGACCAGTATTTACATATAGTTCCTGTTTTCACGTCCCCGTAAAGTGTGAATTTTTGTTTTGCCATGGTGAATAGGTCTAAAGGTTTATCTGCAGATACACTCTCGAGAAATACCGCTATCTCTATAGGAAATGTGACGAAGATATCCTTCTTCACATCGGCATCTATGATTATCGGGTTTTCAAAATCTATAAGGAGTGAGGACGTGATGTCTTTCGGTAGATTTAAAGGTTCTACGGGTTGGATGGTCATCCTGGTATCTTTTGCGATCACCGGTTTTTCCACTATGTCTTCTCCCAATTCCCTAGTGTAGTTTATCTGTTGGTTTTCCAAAGTTGCTTTCAAGGTCAATTCATCCTTAATAAACTCGAAAGGAACAGCATGAGTCCCGTATATGTCCGTCATGATATGTAAATATGATATACGTTATTGATATTTTAAAGTTGGGCGAACAAAATTACCGAGAAAAGATAAAATGTACGTAGGAATAGACTTAGCAGCCAAGGAAAAAAACGAAACTGGAGTCTGTTTGTTAAACGATGATATAGATGCAAAAACCGTCTTCAGGGATGAAGAGATCGTAAAAATAGCAAGAAAAGGTGAGGTGGTGACGATAGATGCTCCGTTGACCCGAAGTGACGAACCTTTCAGACCAGCTGAAAGGAAGATGATGAGCGAGTTCGAACCTATGCTTCCCTTGAACACTCCAGGTATGTTATTACTCGCGGAAAGAGCTAGACAGATAAGAGGAAGGTTGGAAGAAGATAGCGAAGTGATAGAGACTTACCCTAGAGCTGTAGAACAAGTTATAGATGACAGAGAAGATAGGAAACACTTTCAGAATGATCATGAATTCGATGCATATCTATGTGCGTTGACCGCTAAAAGATATTCTGAAGGAAGATACAAAAGGTATGGTGAAGAGTTTGAGTTCATAGTCTTACCGCTCTAAAAATAAAGTTAAAGAAAATATAAATAGTATTCTAGAATAATATATTAGAGGTTGATCATGAGATATAGAGAGTATAAAGGTTTAGAGATGTCTGAAATCGGTATTGGGTGTTATGCGCTTAGCGGTTCTTACGGAGCTGTAGACAATAAAAGATATAAGTCTGTATTGAAAAGTGCTTATGAACAGGGTATAACTCTTTTCGATACTGCAGCCTCTTATGGCGAAAAAGCTGAAAAGATACTTGGAGATGTCATAAGACCTTACCGAGAAGAGGTCGTGGTTTCCACTAAGATTGGAGCTGGAGAATATGGAAGAGCGTCTCTCGCCTATTCTGATGTGAAGAACGAGTGTGAGAACAGTTTGGATAGGTTAGGTATCGATCAGATCGACATCTATCTAGTACATTTTGACGATCCAGAAACTCCTGTTGAAGAGACCGTTGAAGCTTTAGACGATCTGAAAGAGGAAGGAAAGATCAAGCATTATGGTGTCAGTCATCTCCCTGTTGAAAGAGTCAAAGAGTACTTCAAAAAAGGTGACGTTTCCTTCTGTCTGATGGAGTTAAGTCCGGTGGCTAGACAGGGCCGAAACGAACTCTTACCTCTTTGTCGGGAACATGATGTCAAAGCGATAGCTTTCAGTGTGACCGGTAGAGGTGTTTTGTCTGGAAATATAGATAAAGATACTGAATTTGAACCTGGTGATATAAGGACGATGGACCCATTATTCAAAAAAGAAAGATTCAAGTCCGCTCTTCGGATTTCAAAAAAACTGGAGGAGGTCGGTAAAAAATATGAGAGAACATCTACTCAGTTAGCTATAAATTGGGTCCTGTCTCAAGAAGGCGTCGTAAGTGCATTGACTGGTCCTTCTTCCAAGGAACACCTCGAAGAGAACGTCAAAAGTTCGGGTTGGGATCTGAAAGAAGAAGATCTAAGGGAAATAGAAGCATTTTTGAATGATGAGGAAGAGATACTGGAAGAAAAGGAACCTGATCTAATAGATGAGATCCTTAATAATCAACTACCTGAAGAATCAGAACAGGCTTTCAACGACCTAGTTTATGTCATGGAAGTTTCTATAGACAGGAATATGGTTGAAGAAAAGAGAATCGTTCCTATCTTTCAGGAACTCTTAGCAGTTAGGCATGGAGAGGAAGACCTAACCCATAATAGACTTGAAGAAATAAGGAAAAAGGTAAGAGATATGTTAGGATGATCACTTCAGTCTTCCCTTATTTCCTGGTCGAGTTCTTCTACTGGTACTAGCACTTTAAGCTCTGACTCTTCGAGTTTATCTATTCCCCTGAATCTATCTTCATGAAAGCATTGTATGTGGAATAATTGATCTTCGAAAGATTTCAACCAATAATTGGACTCAGGGAACCATTCCTGGAGTAGAAATTCTTCCCATCCATGAATCTCTTCTCCTTCAAGTACAAATGAGATATATTTACTGCTAGGCAATACCTTTCCAACGAGTTGTATCGGGGTACTTTCAAGATCATCGAACTCGACGCCCACGAAGACACTCATCTGACCGCTTTCCTCTAGCCCTTTCTCGTTCCAAACCTGTATCTCGTAAGAAAGTTTCGAATTTATGACGCTCTGTTCGACAGATTCCCATTTGTTCATACAGAACTCCGACAGCCTTCTCCAAAGGTTCTCTACCCTCTCTTCGAAAGTCACACCGTTCTCTGTTATCGAGCCGTGATAGTTCAAACCTACCAATTTGATTTTTTCCTTTTCTACTATTTCGTATTCCATCTCGTTTTAAACGATTGAATGATTTGATATAATAGTTTGGGTAAACCAGTTTTACACCATGGTTTGTTTACCAAAACATTTAATTGAGCCTTGATTATTTCTTCCGTTGTAGTAAAACATACCTAGGAGGATTATGATGGAACTTGAAGATGTTTCAGATATTTCTGAATCCCTTATAGACGAAGTGAGCAAGGCTATCGTAGGAAAACGGTCCGTTCTTGAGAAGACTCTTCTCGGCATATTGGCTAACGGTAATATCCTTTTTGAAGATTATCCTGGTCTGGCGAAGACTCTTTTATCCAATTGTTTCGCTAGGACTTTAGGTTGTGATTTCAAGAGGATACAGTTCACCCCGGACTTACTACCTGCGGATATAACTGGGTCTTTCATATATGATAAGAATACCGGAGATTTCAAGATGCGGAAGGGTCCGATATTCACGAATATTCTTTTGGCTGACGAGGTGAACAGAGCGCCGCCCAAGACTCAGGCGGCTCTGCTTGAAGCTATGCAGGAAAAACAGACCACTATAGAAGGAGAAACTCACATTCTAGACGATCCGTTCATCGTCATAGCAACCCAGAACCCGATAGAATACGAGGGTACCTATCCACTCCCTGAAGCTCAGGTAGACAGGTTTTTACTCCGTTTAGAGGTGGGTTATCCTTCCGCCTCTGACGAAGTCGAGATCTTGAAGCGCAGGAAAGACAGGAAGACCGATGATGTAGAGATAGACAGAGTAACTGATCCAGAAACGTTGATAGATATGCAGAAAAAGATCGAAGATGTTCACTTGGATGATGATATCAAGAAATATATCGTAAACATCGTCCATAAAACTAGAAAGAACAAGGATGTTGAGGTCGGTTCCAGTCCCCGAGGAAGTCTAGCATTGATGAAACTCTCTATGGCCAATGCGGCGATGAGAGGAAGAGATTACGTGGTTCCAGACGACGTTAAATTCATCTCAAAGGAGGCTCTATCCCATAGACTGGTGCTGAAACCTGGTCCGGCTATAAAGGGAGTAGAAGAAGAAGAGATCATAGAGAAAACGTTAAAAGAGGTACCAGTGCCGAAAGTCGAATAGGAAAAAGGTTCAAACCTTTTACATTTTTTCCTTTGAACCATAGATTTTTTAAAAGAGTTTATAAACCCGTTATACGTTTTATATTTAGGAGTGCTGTAAATGTTATGGTCTATAGAGAAGCCGGAAAATGAGATGGAAAGAATAGTAGACTATTCTCCGGGTACCGAGGAAAGGGAGGAACTGAAAAAAGAACTGAAGAAAATGAAAAACGAACCCATAGAGATACCTCTAGTTATCGGTGGAAAAGAGATAAAAACAGGAAATACGAAAGAGATCGTGTCTCCTCACGATCACAGGAACGTTTTAGGTAAGGTACACTTAGCCGGTGAAGAAGAGATAAAGATGGCTATCGAAGCTACTAAAGAGGCGCATGAAGATTGGTCTCAGATAAACTGGTATCATAGAGCAGCAGTTTTCAGAAAAGCTGCAGACCTACTGGCAGGTCCTAGAAGGTTTAAGAATATTTCAGCTATAATGATGAATCAATCCAAAAATCCTTTTGAGGCGGAGATCGATCTAGCTGAATTGGTGGATTTTTGGAGGTTAAACGCTTACTACATGAAATTCATCTACGAACAGCAGCCCGATCAGATCGAAGGGGAAATGAACCGGTTAGATTGGAGACCTCTTGAAGGATTCGTTTTAGCGATCACCCCCTTTAATTTTTATTCCATCGCGGGCAATCTACCCTCCTCTCCAGCTATTGTTGGAAATACGGTAATCTGGAAGCCATCACTGAACGTTTCCTTCTCCAACTACTATATAATGAAGATTTGGATCGAAGCGGGGTTGAAGGACGGTGTTATCAACTTCGTACCATTTCCCAGTGATATCTCGGAATTGATGACCGAACATCCTGATCTGGCAGGATTGAATTTTACTGGAAGCTATGACACTCTTACTTACCTATGGAAAGTGATAAACTCTAACATCAAAAACTACAGGAATTTTCCAAAGATAGTGGGAGAAGCAGGAGGGAAAGACTTCATACTCATCCATGAATCAGGAGATGTCAAAAATGCAGCGATCAACATAATCAGAGGCTCTTTTGGCTATCAGGGTCAGAAATGCTCAGCTTCTTCAAGAGTTTACTGCCCTCAAAGTAAATGGAATGAACTTAAAGACATCCTAGATGTAGAAGCGCCGAAGATAAGCTATGGGTCTGTAGATAATCTCCGGAGTTATATGGGAGCCGTAATAGATGAAAGTGCTTTCGAAAAGATCGTTTCCTTTATAGAACACGCTAAAGAAGGGGATAGTTACGAAATACTACACGGTGGTGGATACGATTCAACAGAAGGTTGGTTTATCGAACCTACGGTTGTCAAAACAGAAGATCCAAAAGGAAAACTTATGAAAGAGGAAATATTTGGTCCAGTAGTCACTATATACGTTTATCCTGATGAAGAGTTCAAGGAGACTTTAGAACTATGCGATAACACTTCGCCTTATGCACTTACGGGTTCTATATTCGCCAAGGATAGTGAAGCGATCCACTTGGCAGAAAATATCTTGAGATATTCTGCAGGGAATTTCTACATCAATGACAAGCCGACCGGCGCGGTCGTAGGTAGACAACCATTCGGCGGTTCTAGAGCTTCAGGCACCAACGATAAAGCCGGTTACTGGACTCATCTGTTAAGATGGTTGAGTCCTAGATCAATAAAAGAAACTGTTCTTTCACCAGAGAACTGGAGAAGAAAGTTCATGCCAAAGGATTGAGAATTATAGCGGAACTCGTAACTTTTTGAACTAAGTTACGAGCTCCACAACTCACTAAGGAATTCATAGGAATTCCTTATGTCGTAGTAATTTCTGACTAAATTACTACTAACTTGGAATTTTTTAAAAATTCCGAGAGTCGATGGAATTTGCTCGAAAATTCCAGTAGATGTCAACACCCTCTAAAGGAACAAAATTCATTTTTGTGACTAAG
>JBMCEH010000059.1:0-6417 GCA_048620775.1 Candidatus Natronoplasma sp.
AAGAGAGGTGCTGAGATTGGCAGAAAAGGGATGTGAAGACTGCGATTATTTTGTTAAACACGATTCTTACGATTTTATCGGACTGTGTCTTAACGAGGACAGATTGATCACGAAAAAAGAGATATGCCCCGGTCAAAAAGATATCGATAGAGAGAGATTGAAAGAGATTCTTCAAGAAAAAGGATGGATATACTGTATAACTTGCGGTGAACCTATATTCTCAGTAGATGAACTAGAGGACCATAAAAAAGGTAGGTTGGTTGAAGAGAGATTTTCAGACGATGTAGCGGCAGAAGACAGCCCAGCAGCGGATTGAGTGATAATATGACCGAAAAGTTGAACATGATATTAGGAGGAGCTCAGGGCTCTGGGCTTGAGACGACCATACAGATATTGAGTACAGCGTTCGCATCTTCGGGTAATGGATTTTTAGCAGATAGGGAATATTATTCTAACATAAAGGGTAGACACAGTTACGCTCATGCTAAGGTCTCTTCTATCGACATACCGCGATCTATCGATTCGAAGATAGATCTTCTCGGATGCATGGATGCTGAGACCCTCTTCACTCACTTTGAAGACATCGTTAAAGGAGGTTATCTGATATATGATGCTTCTTCTGGTGATAAAACTCAAGACTCTATAAAGAGCATTGAAACCTCGTTGATAGAAAGACTCGAGGACAAGTTTGAAGAAATGAACATAGAGGGGACTGTTTCTTCATTAGTTGAACATCTTAGAGAGGAAGAAAATGTGAAAGTGATCGAACTCGATTATCCTTCTATACTTGAAGATATCCAAAAGGAATACGATATCTCCTCTTCACATGCTTCCAGATATGTGAGTTCTATATTGATCGGTGCTGCCGCCGGCCTTATGGGTCTAGAAAAAAGTCAAGTAGACAAAGGGATCAAGATGAAGTTCGAAGGAAAAGAGAAGATAGCTGAACAGAACATGTTCTTAGTGAAAAAAGTTTCAGAGATGGTTGAGGAAGAACACGGTTCGCCTTTAAAGTTAGAAGGACCGGGATCAGATGAAGACGAATTGCTAATGGTCAACGGTAATGAGATCACAGGAATGGGAAAAATTACAGCCGGCATGAGATTCCAGAGTTATTATCCCATAACGCCGGCTGCTGATGAAAGTTTCTTCATAGAACAGCATGCAAGTTTTGAAGATGAAGGTGATGTCCTCGTCTTTCAAACCGAAGATGAAATAGCCGCTGTAACTTCCTGTATAGGCGCCGCCTTGACAGGAACTAGAAGCGCTACCGCGACTAGCGGGCCCGGTTTTGCACTGATGGTCGAAGGTCTTGGGTGGGCTGGTATCTGTGAAGTCCCGATAGTTATCACTTACTATCAGAGAGGAGGACCTAGTACTGGTCAACCCACGAGAGGTAGTCAAGACGACTTGATGAATGCACTTTACTCTTCACACGGCGATTTTCCCCGTATAGTCATTGCCTCAGGAGATCACGAAGAGGCTTTCAAAGACGCGATCAAAGCATTCAATCTGGCAGAGAGGTACCAAACGCCAGTTATACACCTTCTTGATAAATTTTTAGCTAATTTTGTAAAGACGATACCTGTTCCAGAATTGAAAGATATAAATATAGATAGAGGTAAACTATTCGAAGGCGATGACTACAAAAGATTCGCTGACGGTCCTATATCTGAGAGGGCTTTTCTCGGAGAAGAAGTGATGTGGTATACGGGTAGTGAACACGATGAGTCAGGTCATGTCAGTGAAGACCCGCAGAACAGGGTAAACATGCACGAAAAAAGGATGAAAAAATTGGAGATAGCTGATGGAGAGGTGGATGAGAGAGCGATCTACTACGGACCAGAAGATGCGGAGTACCTTATGGTAGGTTGGGGTTCCGTCAAAGGTATCGCATTAGATGTGATAGATGGATTTGATATGGATGTCGGTTATCTTCATATCAGGTCTTTCTCGCCATTCCCTTCCAAAGAGGTGTTGGATTACTTGGAAGTAAGAGATAAGGTAGTCGCTGTAGAGCATAGTTACTCCCCTCGGATATCTGAAGTGGTTGGCTTGAAAACCGGTTATCAGATAGAGAGTGAAATAGTAAAATACACTGGGCGTCCGATCTATAGAGATGAATTGATCGAGTCGTTACAAAATATAATCGATGGTTCCGATAGGGAGGTGTTGTCTCATGGCCCGTAAATATGGTACTGAAAATTGGATAGATTGGTGTCCGGGTTGCGGTGATTTTGGTATCGTTTCGAGTGTTTATAGAGCTTTTTCAGAACTCGACTTTGACCCGGAAAGCACGGTCGTTGTTTCTGGTATAGGATGCTCTGGAAAGATGCCGCATTTCATCGATGTCAATGGAGTTCACACCCTGCACGGTCGAGCTATTCCTTTTGCATCTGGTATAAAGATGGCCAATCCAGATCTAGAAGTCGTTGTTAACGGAGGAGACGGCGATCTTTTAGGTATAGGTGCTGGACATTTTGTAGCTCTCGGTAGAAGAAATATCGACGTCCTGGTCATGATGCACGATAACAGGGTCTATGGATTGACAAAGGGGCAAGCTTCACCCACATTAGATCTTGGAACACAGACCAAGGCGCTCAATACTCCAAATATACAGGATGCCCTTGACCCCGTTTCACAGGCGATCGTTTCAGGTTACACACACGTTGCTAGAAGCTTTGCTATGGATTCCGATCATTTAAAAGAGGCGATAAAAGAAGGTATAGAGCATGAAGGGGCCGCTTTTCTGAATATACTCCAGCCATGTGTGACTTATAATGACATCCACACATCGGAATATTTCAAGGAGAGGATAGAAAAAATAAAGGATTGGGATCCTGAAGACGTAGATCCTACAGAAGCTATGAAAAAATCAAAGATAACTGAAAAAATCCCGCTAGGTCTATTTTACAGAGATACTGAAACACCGACGTTTGAAGAAAGGATAGCAGAGCAATTATCTGGTTATCAAGAAAAGCCACCTGCGGAACAGGACATAGAAAAAGATGGAAAAACTATACTGGATCAAGAAACGTTCAAATCAAAATTTGAAGGAAATCTGATAAAAAGAGATAAGTGAAAGTCGGTTTTAATCACTTTTTTTTGCTTTTCTCCACGGGCACCTGTAGTTCGCTTTTTATATGAAGAACACCATCTTTCATTTCAGGTGTCTTTTTGAATTTTTCCATCCTCTCCCCGAACGGCTTGTAACCCTTTTCTTCTATATAATTGTAGATCTCATCATAAGCTTGTTTATGATCAGCAGGAGTTCCCTTGAATTTTTTAGCTGCAATTTTAACGGGAGGTAAAAACTTCAACTTATAACCACCACCTGCTTTTTTTCGGTTCTTTATCGGTATCCCTATATCAGCTCTGAAATTTTCGCTTAAAGCTTTGTCGAACTTATGATGATAAAATGCAGCGGGTTTACCGTAAGCTTTTGCCTTTTTCTTTTTTGCCCACTTCTTGAGGTCCATGATGTATTCTTTGAACGGTAATTCTTCGATGGACCCTTCATATTCCTTACTTATGTAAGAAATTGAACTCCTACTTTTTATTTTGACCATTTTCCTACCTCGTCTGTATATAGGGGTCAAGACATATTAACTCTTTGCCCAAGAAGTCACCTTCCTAAATCTGTGATTTAACGAGTAATATAATATTACTCTAACTCCTCATGATTTACTAGAATCCTTCTAGGATTCCATCGATGCCGGAAAAATGGAAATTTTCCCGAGCAGATTGCGGATAGGTGGTAACCTATGCTAAAACGGTCGGAAGCACCTTCCAATCCGCAACGGGAGTGAGGAAGCTTAGGAATTTTATTCCTAAGAAACCGTCAGGTTTGGTGGGTGAGGATGTCACAGAGTTTCTCCGCCCTGGATGTCCATCATCATGAAGCCAGAATTTATCTTTGGATAGAAATCCGTAGATTTCTGAGGCATCCGTTCTCCGTTTTTCGCTACGTTCAGAACTTCTTCCGGCTTTGTAGCATTTACTAGAAAAGCAACTGTACCTTCATCTTTATCTACTTTCTCTATCGAATCTTCAGCCCATCGCTCGTAAGATATATCATCGTCTATGTGAAGTTCATGGAGTTCCATTATTCCCTCGAATATCACATCTCTTAGTACCACGACATCAAGCTTTTTGTAATCTTCTGAATACTCGTCGGACATGAACTGTTCGATCTTTTCCTGGCTTTTCAAGCGCAGGCCTAATATCCTATCTTCGTCGTAAAGAACGAAAGATGAAATATCATCATTTTCTTTCAAGAAAGTTTCTTCATCACCCTCTGAAACTTCCTTCACATCGAAATATTTCTTCAATTCCTCTATATGTTCCTCTTCGACTTTTTCTTTCAAAAGTAATCTATGACCGGGTAGTACGTTAAGGCCAGGATCTTCTACCGGCACCATATAGGTCATCCTCCAATTGAAGGCTTCGTTGTCTTGGTAATCTGGATTCTTTTCCCTCATCTCATTTCTGTAGTTGACAGCTGTCTCATAGCGATGATGCCCGTCGGCGATGACTATCTGTTCATCTTTTAGGACTTCCTGGACTTTCTTTATCGTTTCTTCATCTTTGATCTTCCAAACTCTGCTGTGGACTCCTAGGTCGTCGGTTCCTTCATACAGCGGCTCTTCCTTGCTGATCTCGTCGAATAGTTCGATAGTAGTTTCATCTTCATCGCTGTAAAGCATGAAGCCCGCTTCAAGATTTTTCTCGGTAGCTCTCAGCATGTTCAACCTGTCGATCTTCGGCCCCTTGTGTGTCTCTTCGTGTGGGAGGACGACTTCTTCTTCAAATGGATGCAGTTTGACCGCGGAAACAAACCCCTTTCTGGTGAATTTTTCACCAAGGACTTCGTAATCCTGGTAATACACGTAGATGCCAGGTTTATCTTCCTTCTGTAAAACTTTCTCTTCTATCCACTTTTGTAATCTCTCAGCTGCGATCTCGTATCTGTTTTCCTCTTTTGGAAGTATCAATTTGCAGTAGCTGTACTCACTTTTTTGGTAATACTTTTCCTGCATATCATCAGAGATCTTATCGTAAGGCTGAGTTATGACTTCATCCATATCTTCGACTTTTTCTTTATTGTATTGTATTCCTTCAAATGGTTTCAATTCTACCATATTAACACCTCAAATGTAAAAAATAAAAGGGGTTTTATTTGAGTTCCTCAATTATCTTTTCAGCGGCTTGTGTTCCAGCTCTGATTTGGCCTTCTTCTGTCTGAGCTCCTATATGCGGGGTTGCATGGAAGTTATCTAGTTCGAATAACTTGTGATCGCCCGGAGGTTCTTCTTCAAAGACATCCTTGCTGCCGAATCTTATCTTATCGTTCTTGAGAGCTTTGTAAAGAGCATCTTCATCAACTACTCCGCCTCTAGAACAGTCTACTAAAGCGGCGTTCTCTTTCATCTTTTTGAATTCATCAGTGCTGATCAGATGATGTGTAGCTTCTATGTGTGGCACATGGATAGTTATAACGTCGCTTTCTTCTATCACGGTCTCAAACTCCACCATCTCTGCCGGCTCCGGATCTTCTATATCTCTCACATCGTAAGCAATCACGTCCATACCTAACGCATCGGCTCTTTCAGCTACTGCCTGACCTATGTTGCCGTAACCGATCACACCGAGTTTTTTCCCGTATATCTCGTTGCTTGCTAGCTCACTCTTTATCCACTCGCCTTCTCTGAGGCTATTAGTTCCATCGACTATGTTTCGGTAACTAGCGAGTATGTGAGTCAGGGCTAATTCAGCTACGGATATTGTCGTGGCGGTGGGAGTATTATGAACCGCTACACCCTTCTCTTCAGCGTAGTCCACATCTATATTGTCCAAACCGATCCCTGGCCTTCCTATGACTTTAAGATTTTCAGCGGCATCGAGAGTAGGCTCTCTAACCTTTGTAGAGCTTCTAACGATCAATGCATGGTATGGACGGACCTTCTCGGTCAATTCTTCTTTGGACATCCCGAATTCTTGGTCAACTTCAAAACCTGCATCTTCCAACATCTCAATCGCTTCTTCCGCAACAGGGTTACAGATCAAAACTTTTTTTGCCATGATTATCACAGTCCACCAACATCTTCTATAGCGTCGGTCAGTTCTTTGATATCTTCAACGGTGTGTTCTCCCATGTGTCCGATCCTGAAGGTCTTTTCTTTCAATTTGGAGCCGTATCCATTTGCGAAAGCAAGATCGTACTTTTCATTCACTTCTTTTATAGTTTCAGCCATGTTAAGTCCCTGAGTATTTTCGATCGTACTGACCGTTTGAGACATATATCCTTCTTCAGGGAACATGTCAAAATGTTCATAGGCCCAATCTCTAGTATATTCCGCCATGTCTTTGTGGCGCTTATCTCTTTGTTTATAGCCTTCTTCGAGCATGTGTTTCATC
>JBMCEH010000060.1:0-6301 GCA_048620775.1 Candidatus Natronoplasma sp.
GTTTTTTTCATAGCATTGAACACGGCTAGAGCGTAATTGACAGTAGTTCTTGTCTTACCTTTCGAGAAGCCCCATACATCTTCTATGCCGGCTCTCTCTAGTATGGATTTAGCGGTCTCACCAACCGCGAGTCCTATACCAGAGGGAGCGGGTTTCAATACTATCTTTACGGATCCTGCTTGCCCATCAACTTCAAAAGGTACGGTGTGCGGATTTCCACAACCACATTCCCAGGAACCACAGCCTCTTCTTATTCTCACCATGTTCAACTTGGCGTTGTCCATACATTTCCGGATGGTCGGACCGACTTCTTTTCCTTTTGCAATCCCGACTCCTACGTAACCGTTGTTGTTTCCTATCACTGTGGTCACAGTGAATCTGACTCTTCTACCGGAATCCGTCATCCTTTGGACCATGTTGACATCGAGTACATCATCATCCAGATCAGGGAATAAAGCATCGACAATTTCAGGCTCCTTCAGGGGGAGTCTATCGGCAAGAACTTCTTTCATGCTGGTAATTTCTCCTCGTTTGACTTTTCTACCAAGTCTAGTCTTGGGTTCCCATCCATTCATCATAATTCCTCCAATCTAGATTTAACATCTTCAAATCTTTCGCTAATATCATCATCTATATGTTCGCCTTTTATGTGTTCCTCATCAGGCAAGACCTCGGGATCGTGTGGTACTGATATGCCAGCATCTATGATCCCGTTGAGAGCAGAGAACAACCTGCCGCCTTTTTCTGGGTGGTTCAAACCTATATCTAGGATTGCTTCGTCTATCCCTTTTTCTGTAGCTCTTTTACCTGCGAGATAGCCCACAAGATAAGCGGATGGTAGGTTAGAACCGTGTCTTTCCCAGCCCAACTCTTCTAAATGTTGGCTCGAAGCAGAAGCCTCAACTTTGTCACCATCCCTATCGTATCGAATGAACTGCACATTGATGTGCTTGTTCGAGGGTCTTACAACCGCCCTTATCTTTCCTGATTTTAGCAATTTCAATCTTTGTCTATAATCCGTCTTCCCCTCTCTTCTTCTTTTGAGGGGCATCCTGTACCGGGTACCTTCAGCCATCTTCATTCACTCCTTTGATATCGTAATCTTCATCTATGTGATCTTCCATCTTCAAGTGGAGTACCATATCTCCGGTGTCCTCGAAGGCCCCACCCTTCGATCTTCTGTAGAATTCGCGATAAATAGAACGATCTATCAAATTGTTATCTCTCATATTTTTCAATTCTCTTCTCATAGAACGGATCCTGTTTTTCCAGTCGTCTTTGGATGAATGTCTAGCGTTTTTTGTACCGCTTCTCTTCCCATATCCTTTCCTCCTACCTTTGGCCTTTTGACCTTTTTTATAGTTGATCCTTCCTCTAGAGTTACCCTTTTTTTGCTTCTTCTGGATCACACCTCGGTTGATGAGTTCTCTCACCTCTTCCCTGGTGATCGCTTCTATAACCTCGTCAAGCATGGTATCGTCTATCCACACTCGATCATTACCGCAATCGAGGATTTCTGCTGCCAACCTTTTCTGATATTTAATATCCATGAAGATCACCTTATGATGTGGGATTTAATACCCTAATATCGTTTTCATCCGCATTCTCCTCAACCTTCAATCTTTTCCTCATCCCCACGCTGTGAGCTATCCTGATAGCTTGTTTATCTGGATCGATATCGTCTAAGTCGTCGGTATTGTAGACCAATACTTCTTCAAACCCTGACGGGTGTAGACCTCTCACTTCCTTTGGTGAGCGGTAACCTATCTTCACGTTGGAAGGTCTGTATTTTTTATTCTGCCTCGCCTGAGAGTGAAGGCCGCGGGGTTTCCTCCATGTGTCTCTATCTAATTTAGATCGGTAGTACCACTCCTGATGATTGAATCTCGGTCTTTTCTCCTTGATCTTTTCTCTCTTCTTCAGCATCTTCTTTGTTTTTTCATCAAGGTCGGGCTTTTTCTTTACTTCGTAATCCTCATCTTCTGTCATCTTTAATCACCTTTTCAACTCAAAGGTTTGCCGGCTTTTTCAGTTATATATATTCCATCTTGAAAGACTCTAGGGTCTGCTTTTGAGATCCTGGTTGTCGATTCTATATTGGCTGCAGTCTGAGCAACTGCCTCCTTGTCGGGACCTCTTACTGTTACCTGGTCTCCATCAACTTCAGCTTTTGTAGATCCAATGATATCGGCGGTCCGAGGTTTATTTTCCCCAACGAAATTTTTGATAACTACCTTGTCTTGCTCTGAGGTAACTTCCATGGGAAAATGAGAGTAAAGAATTTTCAGTTTGTAAACGAAGTCTTCCTGCGCACCTTTGATCATGTTCTCTATATGTGATTTATAAGTGCCCTGCAGAGCTTTGTCTTTTTTACTGGGTCTATCTACCCTCAAGACCACTTCTTCATCACCGATCTCGATCCTGATGGAGGGATGATTAAACTTTTTAACGACCTCACCATTTTCTCCAGAAACTTTGAGTTTGTCTTTATGCTTTTCCACCGAAACGTTTTCCGGTATCTTTATCTTTTCTTCAGATTTCAATTCAACTGGCATGATAATCCCTCAATAAACGTAGGCTAATAACTTTCCTCCTGCACCTTTGCTCTTCGCTTCGGAATGATCTATAACGCCTCTGTTTGTTGTCAATATTAGAACACCGAAGTCCTGAGCAGGGAGATATCTAGACTCGTAGTTTTCTATGTCAGCATTCTTCACCGACCACCGGGGTTTGATTACTTTACATTTGTTGATATTACCATTTAGGATAACATTGTAAGTCCCCCCTCTTCCATCTTCGACGTACTCGAATCTTTTGAGGTATCCATTCTCTTGCATAACTCTAAGAACCCGTCCAATAAGTTTAGAGGCGGGTTTTATCTCACATTCTAACTTTCCGTTTTCTTCTGCGTTGTTTATCTTTGATAACGCGTCATTCAGTGGGTCATGTTTCATCTTTTTTCACCTCAAGAGTGTTTTTTGAAACCTAGATCTTCTGCGATCTCCCGGAAACACTGTCTACATACATGTAGTCCATATCTTCTTATTATACCGCGTTTCCGACCGCAGCGTCTACAGCCCTTTTTTCTCCCATAATCTTTATCGGGCTTCAAACCTTCTTCTTCGCTCATTCCTCATACACCTCCAGATCAAAAGCTTTCTCCATGAAATCTATCGCTTCTTCCTTCCTCATTTTCTGCTTATCCGGGATACTTTTCGGCTGCTTTTTTCTGCGTTTTATACGCTGTCCTTTTCTTCCTATCTCGATGGAGATATCCATCCCGAAAACACCTATCTCGGGGTCATAGGAGGCTTCTTCAAAATCGGTGTAATCGCCAATACCAAAATTCAGATTGCCATGGTCATCGAAATTACTTGAAGACAAAGTATTTTCCTTGACCCAAAAAGCCTTCTTAAGAAAGTCATAAGCTTTCTTTTTTCTCAGGGTCACTTTACAACCTATAGGCTGTCCTTCTCTTATACCGAGTTCCGCATTGGTGGTTTGAGAAATTGTTTCAACAGGTTGTTGGTTCGTCAACATCTCTAACACGTTGAGGGCCTTTCTTAGCTTTTCTCCACCTTCTCCGACACCTATATTTACCACGCACTTCACCAAGCGTGGTTTTCTCATAGGATTGTCATACTTCATATTATCCCTACCTCTGGTATCTCGATCACGGGTTTATCTTTCCCGACGACGAAGGTGTATTCCTCTATAGTAGTGATATCGGATTCAAAATGAACAAAGTTCGGCTGTGAACTTTTGATCACCTCGTACTCCTTTATCGTTCCCAATTCGCCGATATGGTTTCCACCCGTAACTAAAGCCATCTTTCCTTCATCGAATTCGAAACACTCTATAATTTTTCTAGAGGGTAATTGTATCTTCAAAACATCCTTTGTAGTGTATTTATTTCCATCCTCGATTCTAATGTTGGTGCCATCGTGAAGGTTGTATTGAGTTATGCCTCCTTTCAGAGTAGTTTTATCCTGTATTCTCACCAGTTTCCACTCTGCCTGGCTTTTATCGATCGGTAGTAGTCTAAATTTTCCCTTTTGATCGAAGAGAACCCTATAATTCTCTGAGATGTCAGGTATCGATATAACATCCATCAACCCTACTGGTCTGTTCTTATCTGTGGTCACTCTGCCGTCAACTTTGACCTTCCTTTCTGCAAGGATGTGTTCAGCTTCTTTAGAGGTCTCTGTGTATTTCAGAATGTCTCTTAAAATCACTATAAGAGGAATGCTCGTACCAGCTGAATGTGGACCTGGAGTCGGGCGTGGAGCCCAGAACGACTCTTTGGTAGGGATTCCCCACTTCTCTGTTGGGGCATTATAACGCTTGCTGTGTTGACTCATCCATTATCCTCCTCTTGTATATTTTCTAATTTTTCCTTTCTCCATGGATCGGAGAGATCAAGGTCCATGATCTTTAGATTTGAGGGATGAACCCCGAAGGGCTGTTTGGATTCATCGGCGTTTTCTACGGTCACGTCTTCTATAAAGACCTTCTCATTTCTTCTATCCACTTCTGCCACCTTGTCTATATGGCCTTTAAAACTTCCTCTCATCACCTGGACTTCATCTCCTTCTATAACAGGGACACTGTTCGTTCCATATTTCTTTTTCAATCTTTTAGATAACCTCGATGACATCATCTTCCTTTTTCTGTGCTTTGGAGCGTTTTCCTGTCTTTTCCTCTGTTTTCTCGCTTTTTCGCTCATTTGATACCACCTTATTACATTATCATAGATGCTGTAGCTCCGACTCGAGGCCACTTCTCAGCAGCTTCTCTAGCTACAGGCCCTTTGATCTCAGACCCCTTTGTTTCGCCGTCATCCTGGGTCAGGACAACAGCGTTGTCTTCGAATTCCACCATCACTCCGTCAGCTCGACGGAATGGTCGTTTCTGCCTTACTATCACGGCTCTAGTGAGTTCTCTTTTCATCTCCGGTGTTCCTTTTACTACCGAGACCACAACCTGGTCTCCTATGCCTGCTCTCGGATACCTCCTGTGAACTCCGTGATAGTTGATCACAGACACGACTCTCACTACTTTGGCACCAGTGTTATCTATACACTGAAGCTTACTTCCAACTGAGAGTCCTTTAGTTTGATTACCAGCTACTCCTCTCATCTCTTTTCACCTTTCTCGATTACCACATAAGAAATGCTCTTACTTATGGGGCGGCATTCCATTATTTTGACTTCATCCCCTCTTTCTACATCTATACAAGGGGGGAGGTGACTCGGATAATGACTTTTTCTTTTTTCATATCTTTCATATTTGGGGATATAATTGAGATGATCCTTCCTGATTATTACGGACTTGTCCATTTGAGTAGAATCAACTACACCTCGCATTATCCTTCCTCTCACGGATAGTTTTCCATGGAATGGACAATTTTCATCATCACAACTCTCTTCAGGGGGCGTCACCTCTACACCTATCTCGCGTGCTTCGTTTTCTACCATGATATCATCAACCTAATTTCTTTATCCTATCTTCCGGACGATGTGTTAACTTATTTCCATCCAATACATTCTGACGACCGCTTATGGTCAACTTGAATTGATTGCCTTTTTTTGGGATCATCCATTTTTTCCCCTTGTCCGCTATGACGAACATATTTTTTGTTTCGTCGACTACTCGACCCTGCATCTCTTCGAAGCCATAGTGAGCTGACTCGATAACTTCAAGTTCGGAACCTGTAAATTCAAAAGTATACACTATATCTTCTGACGACATGTTACCTTACCTCAACCGGGAATCCTTTTTCTTCGAGATAATTCTTCACTGTCTCTATATGATCTCCTTGAAGCTCGATACGGTCATTTTTCGTCGTTCCACCTGCAGCACACTTCGTTTTCAATTCTGAGGCTAATTCACTTATATCGATATCGCTCGTATCGATCCCATCGATTATAGTAACTTTTTTACCGTATCGCCTCTTATCCGTATATATCTCGATCTCCTGTTGTTCTCTAGCGATGTCTTCGCAGATGCATATCTCTTTTGGCAACCCGCAAGTCGGACACACTTCTTCTGCCATCAATTTCCTCCTTCTGATTCTTTTTTTTCTTCTTCATTCATTACGGTCAATATCCTAGCGATATTTTTCTTTATGGCCCTGATCCTTCCAGGACTTTCAGGGGCTCCACCCATAGCGGCTACACCCTCTTCATGAAGTAACTCATCTCTCAATTCATATAATTTATCTTCTCTTTCGGAAGAGTCCATATCTCTTATCTCATCAGTTTTCAATAAAGGCATATATTATTCCTCCTCCTCTTCGATC
>JBMCEH010000061.1:0-6059 GCA_048620775.1 Candidatus Natronoplasma sp.
GTGAGCTTCTCTTCCTTTTCTTATTTTCAGACCATCTTTGACGGTATAGATAAGGAGGAAGTGGAAGAACCTAAAAAAGGACATCAAGAAGGAAGTTTTGTTGTGGTCAGAGCTGAGAAGTGAATGCTAAGCCCTTTGACCACCTTTGTGAATAAAGTTAAGTTGCGATCATGCTTTTTTCTTTAAAGTCGGCAGATCTTTCTTTTCTCTCGTAGATCTTTTCTTCTTTAACACCGGCAACTCTTCCTTTCTTTTTTCTTTTGCCCATCTCGACCACAACATCAGAGAAGAAGGAAGGATGAATACCGATGCTATGAAGCTGAACACGATAGCTATAGCGGTGATATATCCGAATTGAGAGAGTGGTAAGATGTCAGATGTAGCTAGTATTCCCAACGCCCCAATGGTCGTGAATAAGGCTCCGAGATGTGCACTGCCGATATGTTGGATAGTCTTTTGGATCGCTCCTTCGAGACTATCTTTACTTTTCCGTTCCTCCATAAATCTATGTGTGACGTGGATGCTGTAATCGACACCTAAACCCACGGTTAGAGCTGTTACCGTTATCGTCATGAAGTTCAGAGGAATTTCTATCAGATAGATCAGGCCAAGTAACCAGAGAGTCACCAAGGAGACCGGAAATGTCGTTATGGCTCCCAATATGAGAGACCTGTGAAGGTAATAAAATATCAGTGTGAGGAAAATAGCGACTATGATCACAGCCAATATGAGCGACCTGATCTGGGTTGAACTGAGATCCTTGATCGTTTCCTGGTCTATTATAGAACTACTGGTCACTTCCGTAGTATAGCCTTCTTCCCTCAGCGGACTCGAATCCTCTAACAATTTTTCTTCCATGACCTCCGCATTATCCAGATCCTCATCCATCTTATCTGAATTCTCTCTAACCTGTACGATCGCAGATGTAGAACTGTAACCGCTACCATCCTTTTTTAATACATTTTTAATAGCGTTTCTACTATCAGAATCTTCAAATAGCATATCGTAAAGTTTCGTTACATTCCGCTCAGGTATGTCATCACCGTCTACATCGCTATCATCGAATTCCTGCACTATCGTTTCATTGTAAGCTGGATCTAACGAATTTGCGGTCCCGTATCTCTGGATCACTGTCAAAGGCGATGATAGACCCTCGTCGGTGGCCACCATTTCACTATCTTCTATATTATCCTGGGTCTCATTCAACGCATGTAAATAAGCTGGATCAGTTAGATCTCCCTTCGTTAACAAATACACGTCCGTTTGATTAACATCAAAATTATCTTCGATATACTCTATATTTTGATATTGACCGCTATCCTCTGGTAGAAAATCCTGCATCTGGAAAGTCGTTTCGACCTGGATCGCGCCATATCCAGCCGCTATAGTTATGAGAAGCACGATCGACAATACCAATATAGGATGTCTATCAGATATGACTGTAGATGAGGATAAAAGCCGAGTGATGATATTGCCTTCTTCGTCTTTCGAGCTTTTAGCCGCTTTCTCCTGCTTTTTCCTATCACTGTCTCCAACTCTCCAATTTTCTACATGCTGCACCACGGGAGGAAGAAAAAACACGAACAAAAGGAAACTCGACAGGACCCCGATGGTGGCCAAGACTCCAAAGTTCCTCATCACTTCCAGGTCTCTGAGTGTTGTAGAAGAAAATCCCACCATAGTCGTTATAGTGACCAAAAGTATAGCGCCCCCTACACTTATCACACCCAAGACGACCGATACATCGATTCTTCTGCCTTTATTTTTTTCTTCACGGATCCTCATGATCATATGGATACCGTAATCTATAGCTAAGCCAGTCATCAGTATCGGAACCGCGATGATCAAAGGATTGAAAGTATAGTTCAGTAATACCCCAGCTCCAAAGGTCCATATAACAGCGAAGATCAGTGACAAAAGACTTGCTAAACTCTCGATTATAGAACGGTAAACGATAATCAGGACGATTATCACATAGAGAAAGGCGATCGGGAGGAGGAAATACAAGCTTTCCTGGGCGCTGTCATTGACCTGATCCATCATAACTTGATTTGCGGATACTCTAACTATAGAATGTTGACTTTCATCCTCCGCTATATCGATCAATTTATTTTGAGCTTCTAACCTTATATCTTTACTCAAACTTGAATCCATCTGAACTATGGAGAGGATGTTCTTCGCTGAAAGATCAGCTGCCTCTTCATCCTCGTCGAAGTCCTGACTTAACATCCTGGTGATACCTTTTTCTAAGTCAAGGAAACGATCTCCTAATTCGTTAGCGGAGCTAAGCTTTGGTTTTTTGTCCCGTATAAATTCATCTCTCTCTTCTAGAATCGTTTTATTTTTTTCGATCGCTCCTTGGATTCGTGATGTGGATCTAAGTAAAGATTTATTTTTTGAAGATATATTATTTAATGAGGAGTTCAAATCTGATAAAATCTCCCTCGATCTCTCAATAATGCTCGTCATATTGTCTAGGTTCGAGGTCGTTTCATTCACTGAATCGTTCAAGGGGCCAGAATCGTAATTGATCACGTCGTAAACCGTTTCTTTGACATCTGAATCATTCATCCCCTCTAATCTTTCTCTTTTTTCACTTTCATTCAAGGACATGGATGGCATTTCGGTCGAAAGATCCATCTCTGAATCTTCTTCAGGCATACTTTCAGGTATGCTGAGAAATCTAACAGTCATCCCGATCGACGTTTGTAAAACCTGCTTCTGCTCTCTCTCAGGTAAATTTTTTGAGACCCTTAAGATATTCTTCGTTCCTTTAAGCAGATCGACAAAGGACTCGTATCCGTAAATCCCGTCTTTTTTAAGTTTAGAGATGAGGTTTTCCGTAAAGGTGATCTTTTCATCCAGTGTCTTGTTTTTGTCCCTTAGAGTATTCATGAGGCCCATGAATTCCTCTCTGTACTGCTTCACAACGCTCCATCTTTCGGGCTCAGAGATGATCATCGACATGCCTTCATAGGTTCTTGTAACGTTCTGTTGGATGTGGACGTTAGGGTGATCGAGAAGTTTTTTGCCTAGACTCAACGAATAGTTCAATCTGAGGAACATATCACTTTGGTTCTGAAGAGTTTCGATCGCAATCTCGGTTTCGTTAGAATGGCCCATGATATCTTCTTCGACTTCGAAGGCTCTATCTGCTCTCAAGATCAGATCCGACAAAGTTATCATGCCATCAGGAACGTCGTTAGAAGAGATGAGAGTGCTGTTCACCGTCTCGCTTTCACGAAAGCCCTCTTTCATTTCGATCTGATCGTTCAAAACTTCGGTAGTTAACACATCTCCATCCTCTGCTACATTGACAATTTGAACTTTGCCCTCTGTAGCTCCGAAGGAGTCCTCTATCTCGTCTAAATTTTCCGTCTTTTCCGTATCTGGATAAAAAGAACTCTTATCGGCTTCCATATATAGATTAGAGGCGAAATATCCCATTATCAGTGTGAATATAACTACAAAAACGATGATCTTTCCCGAATGGCGCGATATGCCTTTTGGTATACCTTTAAACAGTGGCTTTTCGAGGTTCATTTATTTCGTAACGTAACATTACTTAACGTAATACTTAAATATTGTCCTCTTTTTAGTATATAAGAACATACTTAAGAGAGAAATAGTCTTGATAAGTGAGAAACATGCAGAAAAGGATTCCCACTGAATTGATCAATTATCTGATCCTGAAATCCATGGAGAAGGAGCCGACCTATGGATATGCGCTCATAAAGAACCTTCAGGAAAAATCCAACGGTCATTGGGATCCCAGTTATGGGACTGTCTATGGGGCCTTGAATCGGATGGAAGATGATGGTTTCATAAAGAGAACTGAGATAGAAGACGAGGACAGGAAATATTATCAGTTGACTGGAGAGGGGGAGAAAGAACTGAAAGAGAGAGAAGAAGACATAGAAAAAATAGGAGTTCAATCACAGGATATGGTCTTGGGGTTCTTGAATGTCTATAGAGATATCTTTGGTGAAGAAAAATTTAATGAATTGATCGATAAGATAAAAGAAGAGTTCGACTTCTAGATTTTACTCAATGCGTTTGAAGGAATGGATATTTTAACCTTCGACCGCTCACTCATAGTTTTGATACAGGAGACCAATCACCGCTACAGAAGCAAATGTATCAGACAGAAAGGGAAAGGCCCGAGACCAATTTCATCCCAGTATCCCAATAAGGTAGTAATAAGAGGATCAGATGACAGCGCATATAACAATAAAGCTACTTTCTTATCTGAAACATACATAGTTGAAATAGATTGAAAGATTTATGATGATATCCTAAATTATAGTCAAAGACGTAACATCTTTGTGATTTTCTAATGTGCGGGATTTCATTACTACATACTACTGTAATTCGCTTTTGAATTCCGAAGTACCTCAGGCGGAGTCCTGGGATGTCTTTGAGTAGTTGTAAAGTTGACTATAAATACCTGATTCATCGATATTTAGACCCAATTTCGTTCCATTCATTGTCTTCTTTATCAGCTAACCGTAAAGTGAGTATTTTTAGATGGGAATATAAGATTAAAAAGACAAAATATAGGGTATTTATTCTCATCTCTTTTCTTCCGCTGATCTGTGAGATAGTCATAAAATATATCCTTGTTCTCCATCTTCAATTTTTTTGTCATGTTCGATTTCCTATACTTAGAATTTGATGTTGTTGAACGGCTGTAAGGATCTTTTGCTTCTGCTTTCTTTGCTTTTTCTAGTTTGCATTCTGAAAATATAGGTTTTTAAAAGTGTTTCTTTGATCCATCGATAAGGATTATTTCGGTTTCATCTTGAATGCGATTCCTCTATTTTTGAAAAGTAGCTATAGCGTCGACTCATTTCCAAAAAATACTACTTGTTTACGATAGATGGAATATACGATTTGAATATCGAAAAAACTATTGCCTATGACTTGAATATAAAGGTGTAATATATATGTCTAGGAGTGGGAATATATGTCTGAAATAACCATAATTTTGAATGACGCGGGATATGGAGATGAAAGACCTTATAATGCTCTGAGATACGCAAAAGCTCTGGTAGAGAAAGATGCAACAGTTAACCTGTTTCTGATGGCTGATTCGGTGACATGTGCTTTGGAAGGCCAGGAAACGCCAAAAGGATATTACAACCTTGCCAGGATGTTCAAGTATTTAGTTAATAAAGATATGGAAATACATGCTTGTGGATCCTGTATGGAAACTAGAGGTATTACTGAAAAGGACTTTGTGAAAGGTGTGAAAAAGAGCACGATGGGTCAACTAGCCGATTGGACTCTGGAAAGCGATGATGTTATCGTGTTCTAGAAAGATTTAAGCACCTCTATTCAGAATCTCAGGGGATAGACTCTATCGGGAGGAGAATTTTTCACCTCTTAAAAATAAAGAGGCAGATACACCTAAAACTAAAAATAGTACAGCACCGACGATATAGATAGGGGTGTAACTGTACGTATTTAAGATGATCCTATTTGCCATCGTCCCGAGGCCTCCACCACCAAAAAGACCGAAAGCAACGAGAGCCATGACAGTTCCAGTGTTTTTAGGGGCCTGATTTTGAGATAAAGTGATGAAAGCCGATTGGAATGCAATGAAAGCAGCTCCGAAACCGAGCAACGCCATTATCAAGATGAAAAAACTGTGGATGCCAAAAAATATGTATGAACCTAAAGAAAGTGAGCCTATCACCCCAAAAATAGGATAATAAAACTCGACATTTTTTCTCTCATTATACCGGACCTCTTTCCAAGAGCGAAAGCGGATAGACCAAAAAATGACAAAATGAACCCCACCGTTATGTAACTGAAACCATATACCTCTCTTAGATGCGATCCTAGATAGGCAAATGAGCCATAGACTATAAATCCGTTTATCAAGATTAGAGGGATCAGCCGAGATATTTTCGATCTTTTCAGCAATTTAAGATAGCTGATGAAGTTCGTAGATAGACCTTGGATATCTGTGTTCATCAGTTCCTTATAGATCATTATGAGGGCTAATAATTCCATCAGACCGTAAAGTATGAAAACCCAACGCCAGGAGAAATAAT
>JBMCEH010000062.1:0-5922 GCA_048620775.1 Candidatus Natronoplasma sp.
ATCCCCCCACGCCCGCTATAATATTTTATACTTTTAGAGGGGAAGAATAATGTTTTAGCATCCTTCGGCGCCCGCTTACAAATCTGTGATTCTAGGAAAAATTGTAAGATTTTTTGAGAGAAGCTCTCAATTGACTTTAATTTATTTTTCCATCCTCACCCATATAATCTGCTTCTTGATCGCCATCGCCTTTATTATATTGGTAGATCTTGAAGATCAAAAATATCACTACGAGTACTATTGTTACAACAACCGAACCAGAGATATCGAAAAAGAAAGTTACCAGATAAGCTGTTATAGCGACAAAAATACCTACCATCAAGTAAAGCATTATCCATTCCTTGAAACTAAATTTTATAACCATAAGATTTCAACTGCCCTAGGTATGAGTAAAGAAGTGTTTTTTAGAACAACCGAAGTTACTCTTCATCAGATTCTTCAGATTCCTCCTCTTCTGTTTCTTCGGCTTCTTCCACTTCTTCCTCTAATTCTTCAAATTCCTCTTCTATATCTCCATCTTCCTCTTTCTCAACGTATTCTTCGATGAAGCGGATTCTCTTTGCCTCAAGATGATCTCTCAAATCTCCAACAATCCTGTATTTAGCAACGAACCAGTTTTGATCATATTTACACCGTTCTGGGAGTACGATATCTATACCATCTTCAGTCTCCTCTATCTCAAAATCGAGTTTCTGATAATCCATCTCTAGTATACCCTCAGCTATCTCTTCTTTACTTTCAGGCTTGTCCACTATCGTGAAGTCATATCTCAGTGTTTTACCCGCTAAAGGATGATTGAAATCTATCCGTACTCTTCCAGCGGTAGCCTGGATGATCCGACCTCTTCGATTATCTATCTCGACCTGTTTTCCTTCTATTGGCTCTATATCTCTCCTTTCCATCTCTCGGCGGCTGTAAAGTTCTATCTTTCCTGCGTCTCTGTTGCCTATACCCTTTTCTGGAGGTATTTCCACAGAATTCTCCTCGTCAATCTCCGCTTCTTTTAACGCTTCTGTGAAGCCTTCTACAATGTTCTCTCCACCGATCACTACCGGACGAGCACCATAATCTGAGTCCTCGTCGAATATCTCTTCTTCCCTTGCTTTATCTTCGTCGGTAGTATCGAATAGAGTAGGTTCTTCGTCTTCGCCGTCTGGCATTACCCATAGATCGTAATCCACGTAGATAAGATCTCCTTCTTCCATTTGGAGCACCTAAATGGTGGTAAAACCTACTCCTTTTTAACTATTTCCTTTTCATTAGCCTATCGAAGATCAACCGATAACCTTATTCATCACCCGGTACAATTACGACATCATGGATTTCAATATCTCACCTGTGATGAACGCAGAAGAGATACTCGATAAAGCCTTCGGGCGCGCTTCTAAGAAAACAAAGGAGGCAAAAAACAGGGTCGAGAGGAAGAAGAAGACAGCTTCAGTCAAACTAAACACGGTCGCCCACATAATAGAAGACACTATAGGTAGATATGAAGATGATTTTCCAACGATGGATATTTTACCGCGATTTTATTATGAAATAATCGATATAACTATAGGGATCGACCGCCTCAAAAAGTCTCTTGGAGCGATAAATTGGGCTAAAAGGAGAGCGAAGAGAACTCTCATGGAGGCGGCTAGAGAGGTCGTTTCCAAAGAAGATGAAGAAGAGATAGAGAGAGTGATGAATCAGGCCTACGCGAGGACAGATTCCTTCCTCAAGCAGGTAAACGAAGATCTTGAATTTTTGAAGGACGCTAGAAAAAAACTCAATTCTTTACCTGATATCAGGCCTGAACATCCTACGGTAGCTGTGGCTGGTTATCCTAACGTGGGTAAATCAGAACTCGTCGCTCAGATATCGAGTGGAAAACCTAAGATAGATGTTTACCCTTTTACCACTCGAGAAGTTGGGATAGGACATTTCTTCTTAGGATACAGAAAGTGTCAACTTTTAGATACGCCCGGCATGTTAGATAGACCGAAGGAAGAAAGGAACACCATCGAATTGCAGGCCGTGAAGGCTCTAGAGAGCCTAGCAGACCTCATAATATTTATGTTCGATCCTACGGAAACGTGCGGTTATCCCATGGATCAGCAGGAAGAGCTTTGCCGTGAGATAAAAGAAGAACTTCCGGGAGTTGAATTCATCGAAATCGAAAACAAATCAGACCTGGATCGAACTGATTCAGGCAGATTGAAGATCTCAGCTCTGAAAGGAAAAAATTTAGAAGAGCTGAAAGAAAGGATAAAGAAAAAATTGAGCGAAAAGCACCCGATAGAAGAAATAAAAGAAGAAGATCTAGAATATGTGAAAGATCCAGAAAAGGCTCCAAGGGAGCCGTTTACAGATTTTGAAGACCTAGATTACTGAGACTTGGAACTCACCCGCGTGTCTTCTCTTTTGAGGGCCTAGATTTTTCAGAACCTTTACCTTTAGCTCGCAGCCCTCTAGCTTTTCTGCCTGCGGAAGTTTTCCCGTGGAAGACTCTTCCTTTTTGGTTTTCCTCGCATATCCAATTGATATCTTTATCGTTCTGTATCGCGGGATGATCGGGATCGACCATGATGACTTCAAAATACTTTCTACGACCGTCTTCGCCCACCCAATATGAATTCAAAACTCTCAGATTGGGATAACGCCTTGAAGTCCTTTCCTCCGCGATCCACTGCAAGTTCTTGTCGGGGGTGATCTTTTTGACGCCCATCCTCTTGGGCCCTCTACCGGCTCTAGGCCTTTTTTTTCTGAGATTACCTCTTCTCACCTTCGCTCGAGCCAAAACAATACCGGACTTGGCTTTATAGCCCAATTTTCGAGCTCTGTCAAGCCTGGTAGGTCTTTCGATCCTCTTAAAATTATCATCTCTTCGCCACTGCTTCATCCTTTTTCTCTGGAGTTCTTTTAGATAGCCCTCTTTGGGCTGTTCCCAAGCTTTCTCTATGTATTTGTACATGCTTGGGTAAGTTTCCATCGATTCTTCCTCTTCTTCGTCGACAACAACATCTTCTGCCATGATATCACGTATTTACTGTTTATGGATTCACCCATCAATAGGGCACATCTCCTGCGGGATTAAACACCCGCGACTAATGGTTTTTTAAGTACACGTGGTATATATGTATTGTTGTTAAACAAGAATATAGCACATGAAGATTTGGACGAAAAGTTTGATGACTCAATAGGATTTTTCGTACCTGTCAGGACTAGTTTTAGAATCTGTGTCGCTAGCGACTCCCTTCCCTGCTTTTATAAATAAAGATACTATATAGACTACTGTGATTACTAGAAGCAAAATGAAAAGTAGTATATCGATTTCTAAAATGCCTACTAAGGTAACGATCCATATAAAGATCAGTAAAAACCCAAACCTATTTGGAAGATCAATCTTTCATTTTTTGTTTCTTTTCCAAACACCATTCTTTCCCTCATGATTATAATTTTAAATAATCTATATATAGTTTATCTTTCAACTACCGTGAAAACAAGAACAACAGGGTTAATTTTTAATACCACTCACCTTTATCAGCACATAATCAATCCTCAAAACATTTATGGTGAAAGATGATGAAAGTACACAGAGTAATGGGAAAATTTAGGATGAGTAAAAAGAAGGGTGAATGGCAGCGCTTTTCAAAAGAAGTGATAAGCGAGGACGAAGAAAGTGCTATAGAAAAGATCTATTCACTCTTCGGTAGTAAGCACCGCGTCAAGAGAACAAACATCAAGATATATGATACAGAAGAGATAGATGAGGACGAAGTAGAAAATGATCTTATAAAGGAGAAAATAGAAGTGGAGGAATGAAAATAATGGTAAATCAGATGGAATTACAGCAGAAGGCGAACAGGCTAGAACAGATGAGATCCCAGATCGAAATGTTGCAAGAACACAAGGGAATGGTGGATGACCTTCTCGAGGAGCACAACCAGGCTAAAGAAACGATGAAAAAGTACGAGGAAAAAGAAGAAGGTACGAAGATGATGGTGCCTATAGGAGCTAATTCTTACGTACACTCCAAGATCAGCGATAATGACCAAGTCCTTATCGGACTAGGTGCCGACCTATCCGCAGAGAGGAAGATAGACGAAGCCATAGAGATCATCGAGAGAAAGAAAGACAAGATCAAGGAGAACAAAAAGGAACTTGATAAACAGATAGAAAAAATGACAGAGAACGCCCAAGAATTGGAACAGGAATTGAGAGAAGAATACCAGGAACTACAAAAACAACAGCAGCAAGCTCAGGGCGGAGGACAAGTTATCCAATAGACGAAAATTTTACGATCGAGAGAAAAGATGTTCGAGAAACTTAAAGATAAATTATCTGGTCTGACTAAATCCAGTAAGGAAGAGATAGAAGAAGAGCTGGAAGAAGCTTTTGTCGACGGTTGGGGTTCAAAGATAAAGGAGAGCAAGATAGAAGACATTCTTTGGGATTTGAAAGTATCTCTTTTGGAGGCAGATGTGGCCCTTCCAGTGGTGGATGAGATCCAGGAAGAAGTCAAAGAAGACCTTATCGGGAGAAAGATAGGACGAAAGTACGAACTAGAAGAGGTGGTGGAAGCCAGCCTTAGAAATGCGGTGAAAACAGCACTGAAAACGGAAGAGATAGATTTCGATAAAAAAGTCAAAAAGGGAGAAAAGCCCTTTTCTATCATGTTTGTAGGGGTAAACGGAACGGGTAAAACAACCACCATAGCCAAGATAGCACAGAGACTTCAGGATCAAGGGTATAGTTGCGTGTTAGCGGCATCCGACACTTTCAGAGCGGGGGCCCTTGAACAGCTACAGGAACACGGCAACAATCTGGGACTTAAAGTCATCAAACATTCTAAAGGCAGTGATCCTGCTGCGGTAGCTTATGACGCTTTAGAACATGCTGAAGCCAGGGGAAAAGATCTTGTCCTCATAGATACAGCCGGTAGGATGCAGACCAACAAGAATCTGATGAATGAGATGGAGAAGATAAAGAGGGTCGCAGAACCCGATATGATCATCTTCGTGGGTGATGCATTGGCGGGAAGTGATGCCGTAGAACAGGCAAAGGAGTTCGAAAAGTCCGTCGGTATCGACGGGGTAGTACTGACCAAAATAGATGCAGACGCGAAGGGTGGAGCCGCACTTTCTATAGGTCATGCAGTGGGTAAACCCATGCTTTTCGTCGGTACAGGTGAGAGTTACGAAGACCTGGTAGAGTTCGATGAAGAGTGGATGATAAACAGGTTGTTCGAATGATCTTAAGAGCATCGATATTGCGATGAAACGAAGTCGATCTGAAACTGAGTTATAAATTTTCACCTGATTATGACACAAAGTATTTATACTATGCTTCACAAATTAATTAACAGAAAAACAGAGAAGAGGTTTTGTAAATATGAGTGATGGAGAAGACGATGGCCTTATTCGATATGATAGAGGATATCTAGAATCGATAAAAGTTGATGAACTCACCACCGCGATAAAGAACAGCATAGATGAGAAGGGTATGGAGACCAGCGCCGCGCAGATGATGGCAGAACATGTACTGAATTTTTTTGGCTTTAACGACAGGATAATCGACAATATATTGGAGCAGGAGGACAGAGACGTTTTCTACATGCTTGAAGACGCCGGATTGTTGACCACCGAAAGAGAAGAGACCACTCTTTATGATGGGAGAGAATGGCGGATCCATTACTGGCTCTTTGAAAAGGATAAGATAATAGAAAAGATTCAATCTGAAACCAAAAAAGATGATCACTCTGGACAAGAGCAAAACGTTTATGACGAAATACCCGACGGAGTCTGGTCTTCTAGAGGTTGAGAAAAATTTTAGGAGTCTTGATCACAAATTAAATGAACTTTGTATCTCCCTACGATGAAGAGAAAAAGATGGGCCCGCCGAAATTTGAATTCGGGTACCGGCGTCCCGAACGCCGAAGGA
>JBMCEH010000063.1:0-5864 GCA_048620775.1 Candidatus Natronoplasma sp.
CTACGCCACAAGGTCCTAAGCCTTGCCCCTTTGGCCTAACTCGGGTACCCCCGCACTTTGACGAGAAAGAGTCAAGCTTAACCCGTTAATAAAATTTAGTATCTATATCTCCTCCAACCTCCCGTCTTTTTTCCTCTCGAATTTTCCGAACTCTTTCATCTCGACTAGTTCTTTTCCACGGAAAACAGGACCGTCGATACACACTTGCTTACCATCTATCGCGCAGGAATCACATATACCTATTCCGCATTTCATATAGCGCTCCAATGATGCCTGCACAGCTATGTTTCTTTCAGAACACATCTCTACAACTTTTTTCATCATAACTTCAGGACCACATGTGAGGACAGATCCGATGTCTTCTCGATCCATCACCTCGAAAGCTAATTCAGTCACAAATCCTTCTCTACCTGCACTACCATCATCTGTAGCTATTTTCATATCGGTTAGTCGAGAAAATTCATCCCTAAACAATAACTCTTCTTCAGTTTCGGCACCTAGACAGCTTATCACGTTCTTACCCAATCTTCTAGCTTCATAGACCGCTTGTATCAAAGAGGCCCCTCCGCATCCACCTGTCACTACCATTATAGGATCGTCTTCAAATGAATAAGAATTGCCGAACGGTCCTCTCACGCCTATCTTATCGCCTAGCTCCACCTCATGGAGTGTTTCTGTCGCCTCACCTCTCTTCTTTACAGTTATGAAATTCAATTCTTTTCTCGAGATTGCCATAGGTATCTCATCAACACCTGGAATCCAGATCATCACGAATTGACCTGGTTTAAAATCCTCATCCCAATCGAAAAACAAACTTTTCACGGTCGGAGTTTTCTCTTCTATCTTTTCGATCTCGACTACTTTTACTCTACTCATCAATGTTAGATAGAACTTTAACTTTTAGGTATTTCGGTATTGCACACATAGATTTGACAAATTTCAATAATATTTTTAAACCATCTCTCTTACAAATATCCGAAGATGATAGAAAGGGTAAAATCATACTTGAACAAATTGACCCTTTTCAATACCAACGCAAGGATGCTTCTCAGTTCGACCATCCTTTATTCTTTTGGATATGGAGTATATAGGGTGCTTTTCAATCTTTATATATTGGAACTTGGATTTTCTGGATCATTCCTCGGTAATCTTTTAGCTGCAAATTTTGCAGCCGCTGGCATAAGTTCGATTCCAGCTGGAAAAGTCTGTGATGTGATAGGGCGCAAAAACAGCATGTTGATATCCACTGCGGCTATCACGGTTTCAATGCTGGTTCTGGTGACTGTAGAGGTTAAGATCATACTTTTGGCAGTGAACATGATAAGAGGTTCAGCGAACGCGATGAGAAGGATCTCTAGATATCCTTTCATGATGGAGCAGAGCGATGAGGAGGAAAGAATGCATCTATTTTCTACCGCTGCTTCGTTCAGAATGTTCGCTGGAGTGGGTGGGAGAGCTTTAGCCGGGATTTTACCTGCCCTTTTCCTGTATTATGGAGGAGTCACATTTCCAGCGGTGCAGAACAGATTGGCGATGCTCTTGACAGTACTCTTTATAGCTCTTTCCATCTTTCCTCTTCTTAAGATCAGGGAAGAAAGGAGTTACGCCGGCAAGAAACAGCTCAAATCATTGAAAAATTGGATAAAATTGAAAAATCCTGGACTCGTGAAGAAACTATTGGTGAATTCCGTATTGATCGGATTCGGAGCAGGACTTATAGTTCAGTATTTCAATGTTTTTTTCGACCAGTTTATTGGTATGAGCAGATTTCAGATAGGGGTTCTCATGGCAGTAGGCCGTTCTAGCATGGGTGTCTCCGTCTTCCTGCTCCCGATCCTCGTGAGCAGAATCGGAAAAGTCAGATCGGTCATCGTGACTCAACTCCTCTCTGTTCCTTTCCTAGCTCTCATGACTGTATTGAGAAGTCCTATAGGTATTGGAGCAGCTTACGTGATGAGAACATCTCTGATGAATATGAATCATCCCGCATTCAACAACTTCATGATGGAGGTCACCCATGAGTCGGAAAGAGGGACTGTCAGTGGATGGAATTACTTCGCTAGAAGATTATCTAGAGGTGGGGGAGTATTGGGAGGAGGATATGCGATCGAGAGAAAGGCTTTCATCTTCCCATTCTACATAACTATGATATGCTATGTAATGGGTTCGATTCTTTATTACTACTTCTTTAGAAAGGCGAAAGAAGGCATGAAAAAAGCAAAATGGATAAATGGTTAAACTCCCGAAATTCATCCGAAAAGGACATAGAGCATCGCCGCGGTCCCTACAGAGATCGCCAGCATGGGTAACATCAGTTTCAAGAATTTAGCCATATTCCCGTCATAATATTCTAACGAAATACTGATGCATGGATGTACGGGAGTTATGATATAACCGGCGAATATGGAAACGTACATCGCCTGGAAGGCAAAAAGTGAGAACGAACCAACGGTAGAGAGATAAACAGGCGCTATTATCATCGATGGTAACATGATCCTTCCGGTTCCGAAACCAAGAAGAAATCCGAATCCAACCAGGAGAGCTGTACTAGGAATAGCTAGATCAGCTATCATCTCTCCAATTCCCGATGATTGGAATACGTTGAAGAAAAAGTAAAGAGCTAGTATCAACACCATAAAATTTCATGGTTTCATCTCTTCTGCAGCTTTTTTCATGATGGTCTTCCGGGAATCTTTTATCAGATATATTGCCAATAAAAAACTCAAGGCAACCGCTATAAGGACGAAAAGGTTCTCTAGCTGGGGTTGGATTCCGATTCCGTAATCCAGTCCAGCCCAGACCAAAGGTGCGATCAAGAGCACCGCCATAGGAGGTATTAGAGCATGAATATCAATCTCAGAATCGTATTCCATCTCTCCGTCGGCTTTTCTCAATAAAAACACATACCCTAAAATTATAGTGAAAAGAAAGAAAGGCACCTGGAAAAGCACGATATTGAAGATAGGTAATTCTGTAGTCTCCGAAGCCACGATAAGAGCGTAGGAGATAGGATAAATAAAATAGATGATGTGTCTGAACCAAACGTTTATTCCCGCTTTTATGTGGCCTGGCAGGCCTTCTCCCGCTTTATCGATAAGTGGGGCAGAAAATAAAGCTCCTCCCGGTATGGGTAGAAGACCTATGAAAGCGGGGGTCGAACCTAAAAATGGACGTTTGCCGATACGAAGGTTGTTGATTATGTCTTCCAGACGACCACTAACCTTTAAAATACCTCCGATCATCGGGATCATGCCCAAGGCGAATATCAAAAATATGGTGTTGGGAGTAGTGATAGTCACCTTGAACTGGTTCACTATCTCCATCGGCGCAAGTGTAAACGTCCCAAGGATGATACTCCCACCTAAAAGTGAGAGTCTTAGGTTGTAATTAGCGCCGATGACGATGACGGCCATAGCTAATAAAAAACCTATCCACTCAACTGCCATGGATAAGACGGAAAATAAACAAAGCTTTAAGTTTTTTCCTTCGCTAACAGCCGGTATAGCTGTCAATAAAGTCCTCTTTAAACGATTTGTATCTATTCCTACTGATCGCTTTCCTGCAATCCTTCATCAAGTCCATCATGAACTTCACGTTGTGTAGAGATGCAAGTCTCATCCAGCTCAGTTCGTCGGCTTTGCAGAGATGATGTATGTAGGCTCTGGTATAGTTTCTGCAGGTTGGGCAGTCACAATTTTTATCCAATGGAATATTCTGCTCTCCAAATTTCCTCTTATCTATCCTGATCTTTCCCTTTCTGGTGAAAATAGTTCGATGTCTAGCATTTCTTGTTGGGTATGCACTGTCGAAGATATCGACTCCCATCTTGACACATTCCAAGATATCTATAGGAGAACCGAGACCCATGAAGTACCTAGGTTTTCTTTTTGGAAAAACATTAGTAGATATCTTCGTATTCTCGTACATGAGTTCGGTAGACTCTCCTATGGATAGACCTCCTATTGCGTTACCTTCAAAATCCAGATCTACTATGTCCTTACAACTTTTTTTTCTCAATTCAGGAACGGTCCCGCCCTGAGAGATGCCGAAGATGTTGTCTCCTTGTTTTTTACAACATTCGGCCCATTTTTTGGTCATCATCACCGATTTTTCCAACTCACCCCTGTCCGCCGGGTATGGAGGACAGTAATCCAAACACATCGCAATGTCGGATTCAATTCGTTTCTGTAGTTGGATACATTTCTCCGGAGTGATCTCGTAGGTCTTCCCATCCTGATCAGAACTGAAGGTAACTCCCTTGGAGGTAACTTTGCTTTCGAACTCGCTCCTTATCATTTGAAAACCGCCACTGTCAGTGAATATAAGGCCGTTCCAATTCATGAATTGATGTAATCCACCCGCCTTCTCTATCACTTCTATCCCGGGCTTGAGTAGCAGATGATACATGTTAGAAATCAGTCCTTGAACTTCGAGTTCCTCAAGGTCTTCGGAGATCAGGGTTTTTACGGTTCCCTTTGTTGCGACAGGCATGAACATCGGAGTCTCTACTCGTCTATCATCGACAGTCATCAAAGTGTGCCTCGCCTCTCCATCTGTATTCAATATCTCAAATTCAAACATCATTTTCCCTCTATCATCATAGAGTCTCCGAAGCTGTAAAATCTGTAGTCTTTATCTACTGCTTCCCGATAAGCTTCTAAAATACGTTCTCTACCGGCAAAGGCACTCACAAGCATTATCAAAGTCGATTTTGGGAGGTGGAAGTTTGTCAATAGTAAATCCATACCAGACTGGAATTCGTAACCAGGATATATATAAAGATCGGTCCATCCTTTTTTAGGCTTAACAACTCCGTTTTTGGAAGCGCTCTCAATCGCTCTTACTGTAGTAGTGCCTACAAGTATTACTCTTCTATCTTCTTCGTTAGCTCGAGTTATCGCTCTTGCAACTTCCTCTTTCACTTCGTAATATTCTTCATCCATTTTATGATCTTCTATTTGATCTTCTTTCACCGGTAAGAAGGTACCAGGTCCTACATGAAGAGTGATATCATGTACTTCTACACCTTTATCTTTTATTTTACCGAGAAGTTCTTCGGTGAAATGAAAACCCGCTGTAGGTGCGGCTACGGAGCCTTCATCCTCGGCATAGATCGTCTGATACTCGTCAGAAGAGTCCAGATCCTTTTTTATATAGGGAGGAGTCGGCATATCTCCCCTTTCATTCATCAGTTCACCAACCTGCTTTTCATCGCAATCTATCACGAAACGCCCTTCCCTTCCGCTCTTTATAACTTCATACTCGTTTCCCCCTAGTATGATCTCGCGCCCCACTTTTATATTGCTACCTTTTATCAGACACTCCCAACCATCCTCTACAGGTCTGTTAAAAAGGACCTCTATTTTCCCACCAGTATCCTTTTCGCCTTCAACTCTAGCTGGTACGACTTTTGAATTGTTCTTTACTAGGAGATCTCCTTCCTGAAGGAGATCAGCTATTTCTTGGAATTGAAGATGTTTTTTTTGGTCTCTTCCCAGATAGAAAAGCCTCGATTCATCTCTTGGTCTCATGGGTCTCTGGGCGATCTTCTCCTGAGGCAGGTCATAATCAAACTTTGAAAGTTTCATCACATCGACATCTAAGAAGGGTTACTAAAATCTTTATTATACATGATTCATAACGAAGGACGGCTATTTCTATCAAAAAGGGGTGAAATTTTTAAACTACAGTCATCTTCCTAGCAGTAAGGGGATGTATATAAGCTGTGATGCTGCAGGAAATATCAAGGGTATAAATAAGCTTCTTCTTTCCCTAGATTCAGTTTTTTCAATATTTTCAAAGTCAACTAAAAAAGAAAGTAAAGAAAAAGTAAGGGATTTTATTCGAGTACGATGCTGGTCAGT
>JBMCEH010000064.1:0-5830 GCA_048620775.1 Candidatus Natronoplasma sp.
GGAAGAACGGGAGGTCGAGGCACATCGTTCTATTGGTGAAGCTGGTGAGTTGATGGATGTATTGAGGTAGTTTTAATTTTTCTTGACTGAATCAAGGAAATTTTGTAAAATTCGTCCTAATTCAGATAATATCATCTTTAGATTTTTGAGAGGTTCCTCTATAAAAAGAATGAAAAAGTGTTTAGTTGATGTGATATCATAGCTCTTCTATATTTGCCTCGGGAAAAAGCTCAGCATTGTCTGGATCACAGGTCATCATGATGATCTGCTTGTCCTCTGATAGATCATCTATAAGCTCCGCGGCGTTCTCTCTCTTGGGACCGTCCATATTCACTAGCGGATCATCCATCACTAAGAATCCATCGGCATCCTCGAGATGATAGTCAGCCATAGCCAATCTAATCGAAAGAGCTGCTATATCTCCTTCGCCCTTAGAGAGATAAATTCTAGGGATCTCATATCCCTCAGGATGGGAAATACCTTCGATTTCCATCTCGTCCATATTTACTCCCTTGAATCCTTTTCCGTATATCCTGCCGAAATATTCTTTGAAACTTTCTTTAAGCTGCTCGTATATCAGTTCACCCTCTTCAAGTAATTCTTCTGTCTTTTCTTTCAAGAACCTGTAGGCTTTTCCTTTTTTGAGAGTTCGTTGAAATTCATTTTCCTTTTTGTTGACTTCTTCTTTCAGTTCTTCTGAAGAAACATCAGGTCTGTCGATGTCCTTGAATTCATCTAAGATATCTGTTTTCTTTTTCATCAAATCATCTTTTTTATCCCTGTATCCTTCATATTTTTCCTTGAATTCTGATGCATCCGAGAAACTCTCTGGTACATCCTCTAACTGGTCTAGATCTTCATTGAGTTCCTCCATATCTTTTTTGACATCACTCTTTTTATCACCTATCTCAGAGAGAGATGACACCTCGTGTTTTTCCTTTATCTCCTGTACAGTATCTCTAGCATCTTTGATATCTCTCTCAGCATCAGATATATCATTTTTTAGGTCTGTTATTTCGTCCTTTATGTCTTCCAGCTTTTCTTTTGGATCCTCTCTTCTTAATGGTATCTCTATGTCATATTTCTCTGCTGTTCGCTCCTTTTCCTCTTTAAGAGATTCTATCTTATCCAACCGTTCTTCGAACCTCCCCTCGCCTGACTGTATCTCTATATCGAGAGGATCGCTGACTATCTTCAGTCGCCCGTCAGCTTCGACTTGTTTTTTATCTCCTTTTTTGAACGAATGTTCATCGATTTCAAATCCCATATCTTTCTGTATATTGATCTGGATATCTTCCTTCGCTTTTAGACTACCATCCAATTTTCCTGCCTGGAGCTTTTCCTTCTCTTGCTGGAGCTCTTGTGATAGATCTTGGATCTCTACAAATTTTTCTAGTTCTTCTTTTTCCTTCTTTTTTCCCTCGAGGTTGTTCTGGAGTATATTTGACTCACCTTTCTTGGTAGATATAGTTTCCTTAGCTTCTTCCCAAGTGTCAAAATCTTTTTCGAGACGTTCATGATTTTCTTTCTTGTTTTCCAATTTCAATTCTAACTCTTTTCTTTCGCTTGAATCTCCATATGCCTTCTTGTGTGTTTCTAAAAACTCCTCGATCTCCTCAAGCTCCTCACTACATCTGTTCAACTCTTTGTTTTTCTCCCCGATCTTTTCTTCTTTAGATCTTACTTCCTCTAGCTTCTCTTTCTTGTTTTTCTTTTCCTTGTAGGTCTCGTAGATCTTACCTATGTTCTGTTTGTATAATCCTCCATTACTTTTCCTCTCAGGGACCCCTCTTTTGAAGTCCCATCTTCTTCCATAGTCACGGGACTCTTCCTCAAGTCTTTTTAAAAATTCTTGAGGAGAGATGCCTTCTGTTTCCAATTTTTTCCTCAATATCTCATCGAGTTCCGAATACACTTCATCATCTTCTATCGAGAACACCTCTTGGATCGCTGCTTGATAGGCCATCAGAACGTTCTTAAAAGTACCTTTATTACTGGGTAAGATCTGTTTCAACTTCTCGTTCACTCGGTTATCACCTTCTAGTCTACTGATATCATCGCCCTCTAGGATGGCTTCACTCTTGTCCTTGTCTTTACACCATTTTTTTGTTAGCTCGTACTCGTTTCCTTCCTGCTCGAATACGATAGAGACTTCGACGACGTTACCGCCGTCCAACGGGTATCTCTTTTTGATGTACTTTTTGTATTCTGGATTGTTTCTCCGGACTTTAGAATCGATGAAAAGGGCGCTATACAGAGCGTCGAATACGGTAGTTTTGCCAGAACCTGTTTCTCCTAGAAGCACGTTCGTTTTACCATCTTCGAACTCGAATGATGCATCCGATAGATTGCCGAAGGGATCTGTATTTATCCTTTTTATTATCATCCTTTCATCTCCTCTATCATCTCATAAGCTAGTTCCGCCGCTGTCTCACTCAACTCGCTGTCCTCTTCTAGGACGTTCTCGAAGAGTTGATAGGAGAATGATCCTTCAGAGAACTCATCCTGAACCACGTCTAAATCTATCCTGCGGTTGAATCCCTCATCATCAAGCTCTATGTACTTGAAACCTTTCGGATCTCTTCTTAGGCCGTTGAGGTACTTCTGTACTTCTTCAAAATCATCCTTGTCCATCTTACCTTTGACTGTTAGTCTCAAAAGCTCGTGTTCATGTTCATCGTTTTCTATGTCATCCTTCAACCGTTCGAAATCTTCCATGTCCTCGACTTTGATCTCATCATGCTTGAACCGATGTCTTCCGACATCGATGCTTTCCGCAGATATCTCCTTGTCATCTTTTATCTCGATGATCCATGCTTTGCCCTTTTCACTCGCTTCACTCTTCTTCTTGAATCCATCTTCCTCTGGAGTACCGGGATAGAAATGATCCTGGACTCTCGTTTCCTTTCTAGGTATCATCACGTGCACGTGCCCCAGCAGCCATAAGTCCAGATCTCGATCTTTCAGATCATTTTTTGCCATCGGGAAGTACATACCCTCTTGATCATAAGAGCAACCTTCTAGATGACCGTGAGCGACACCGATGTGGAATATATCGTCTTCCTTTTCCGACTCTTCTATCCATCCTAAGTTGTTCTCCTGAGATATCTTCTGATCGCATGGGGCTGGATATATGCAGGTCTCATTCCCCTCTTCAAGGCGGTCTGAGATATCGTATTTATCTTTGTTTTTTAGCACTAGCACATCGTCTATATCTTCTAGCCATCTCCACCGGTCCTTGTTTCTCTCAGAGTGATAATCGTGGTTGCCCGGAAGGATCAATATAGCCCTTCCTTCAAACCTTTCTAGGGATGGTCTGATCTTTTCTACGTCCTTTTTTTTCCTGAAATTGGCATCGTCGAAAAGGTCACCCGCTACAACGAAGAGCTCACAGTTGTTCTCGTTGGCCTTCGATATCAACCGGTCGAGGACTTTATACCTCTCTTCAACGAGATCTTCTTTGACCGCCGGGTATTCGTTATAGCTCCCGTAGTTCTTCCCTATATGCAAGTCCGCAGTATGCAATATCTTTATGGCCATCTTTCATACACCTTCCTCATATTTTCATCCTCATCTTTATCTCTAGATGTTTTGGCGTTTGATCCTTTGACAGGTCTTCGATCAAACTCTTAAGCTCCTCAAATGGTATATCAGAGCTATCATGCTCTCTTTCCCGTAGATCCTCTTCCATGATTTCATCGACCCATCTTGATATTTCTCTTGCTGACTCTATCGTAGACTTTCTTTTTTGTATCCGCTTACGTATCTCTATAGGTAGTTCTTGTCCTGTGATTCTGCGGATCTTATCTATTTTTCTGTCAAGTTCTTCTCCCTTTGATATGAGACTTTCAAGTTTTTCCTTCAACTCAAATATCGCACTAGTGAATTCATCAAATGTTGTGTGTAATTCGATATCGTCCTCTCTTATCCTTATCTCACCTTCTATCCTTTTGATATCGATCGTGTCATCACTCAAAGAAAGAAGATCGATGAGAGGTCTCTTTCTTTCGTTCCAAAGGCTGTGATAATCTATACTCGCACCATCTTCCTGTTCTTTTACATCGTGGTTTTCCATATCAACACCTTCTGATGATCCTGCGTTTTTTAAAGGGTTTTTAACAGGTTCCAGTATCTCCTGATCACCATCCTCAAAAGTCACTTCGCAACTACCATCATCTTTCAAATTGATCGATTCTACAGAGGTGTCTTCCTGACGATGTTGTTCGATCTTAGCTTTCAGCTCTTCGCTGAATTCAGGGTAAATCTCTTCTAACTTCTCATCTGCACCTTCGATCAACTCCTTTATATCTTCTAGCGCTCTCTCTGTTTTTTCATCCATATAGATCTACACCTCCTAAATTATCGCGTCCTTCCTCATCGGAGTGAAGGGAGTAGTCCATAGCATCGTCTTCCTCCGACTCGATCCCAATGACGAGATCCTCTTGACTCACCGTTTCTCTACCTTCGCTCAAGGCAGTCCTTGCAGCATAAAGGATTGCATTCTTTATATTTCCTCCGTTGATCTCATATCTTTTAGCTAGTTCTTCCAGATCGACATCATCCGCAAGTGGCAAGGACTCGGGGATATGGTTCTCCCATATCTTCAGTCTTGCCTCCTTATCTGGTCTTGGGAACTTGACTTTAAGGTCGAACCTCCTTGAAAGTGCTTTATCCAATGCTATAGAGTAGTTCGTTGTGAAAACTAGGATCCCATCGTGATTCTCCATCTCTCTGAGGAAGATATCCACTATCCTGTCTTCTGTGGCGCTAGCGGCATCGGTACTACCATGACGTTTGCTAAGGATACCTTCTGCTTCGTCTATCACTATGATAGGCTCTTCATCGTTCAAAGCCTCGAACATCTCTTTGACATTCTTTTCAGTCTTTCCGTACCAGCTGCTCATCATATCTTCACACTTTAGATGATACACGTTCTTATCCAAGTGTGTCCCGACGGCTTTTGCCATCATCGTTTTACCAGTTCCAGAGGCCCCAGCGAATAGTAAAGACACCCCTGCTTTATCACCGGTTATCTCTTTCATCCCCCACTCCTCATAGAACTTGTCGCTACGCTGTTGTTGCTCTACAGTGGCGAATATATCATCCTTGACCTCAGAAGGTAGGACAACATCGTTAGGTTCGATACACTCCTCGAGTACCTCTAAGACACCACCATCTTTTTCATCCTTATCGCGATCACTAAAGATAGGATGTGATCCATCTGCAGAGTCGAAATATTCTTTTATCTCTTTCGCTCTCTTTTCTTCACCCAATATCTTCGATACAGCGTACTCACTAATCCCGAATTTCTTCTTTTCGATCTCGTCGTCGGGCGTGTAACTGCCTGCGGGACCGATGATCTTTCTCTCTTTTATCAATTCAGAAGTATCCATCAGATACTTCCTACCTTCCTCGATAGGAGTATCGTTAAGTATCTTTAGACATGCTAGTATATCTTCGCCTAGTAGCGTTGGATCTGGTACGTTTATCCCGATCCCGTTCTTTGCGAAGAGTAGGTCGGTTATCGTCGACTCTTCTTTCGAAAGATCGTGTTCTTTCCGGAACTCGGTGATCGGAAACTTCTTCTTGAGTCTTTTTTCCGTCTCTATCCTTTTTTCTTCGATCTTTTCGTACCTTCGAGTATATCTCTTACCTACCCTTTCGAAACGGTACCTGTCTTTTTCCTCTAGTGCTTTAATAACATCTTCTATAAGGTCAAGATTGGTCCCGACAAGTACACCTAGATACTCACGGTAATTTTCGAACCGTTCTCCGACTTCATCAACATCTTTGAAAGGTAGCAGGAGATCCTGCTTGTTCTTATCCGACG
>JBMCEH010000065.1:0-5801 GCA_048620775.1 Candidatus Natronoplasma sp.
CTCGTTTATCGTTTCAGTAGCTGCCACTCTAACGTTGAATGGTTGATATACTTGTTCTACAGTCTCTTTAACATCACTTTTGTACTCTGCGAAGGTCGTAGTACCGGTACGCAGTCCTTCTATAACTCCCAACTTAGAACCAAGGATCCTGTCCTTTTCAGTCAGATGTTTGGCTATTGGTCCGATCGCTTTGTTCATCCACTCGATCTCGGGTACATCCTGAGCTCCCCCTCTTAATAGAGTTGAGCCAGTATGGGTGTGAGCGTTCACCAATCCAGGCATCGTTACGTGGTCCTTTCCATCGATGATTTTGTCAGCTTTTTTTAGATCAATTTCATCACTCTTACCAACAAAGACTATCTCATCGTCTTCAATACCGACTGCACCATTTTCTATGATACCCAAACCGTCATCTGAAAACGTGATCAGCAAAGTATCGATAATTGCTTTATCCATGAATATCTAGAACAGATAAGTAAGATGAACCGTTTAAAATTTTCTTATGGAAGAGAAATAGAGATTTATAACCCGACCCATTTTGCATCTATCGTAATATGATCCTAGGAATACACGACGGACACGATGCAGGTGCTGCACTGATAGATGTAAACAAAATTATAGCTGTGAATGAAGAGAGATTGAGCAGGGAGAAGTATCATCGAGGTTTTCCAGAACTATCTGTTAAGAAAGTATTAGAGATATCTGATAAGAGTAGAGATGATATCGAGAAGATCGCTGTAGCAGGGATATATAGGAATAAAAAGAGATTGCAGACATTGATGGATAAGCTGGAAGAGATATTTGGTCCAGTTCAAGATAAAGTAGTGACAGTAGAACATCATCTTGCCCATGCAACCTCAGCTTACTTCACCTGTGGAAGAGAAAAGAGTATCGTTTTAACAATAGATGCTGCTGGGGATGGATTATCTTCTGGTGTTTATCTTGGAGATCAAGGTGATCTAAAAAAGATAGCTGAGTCCTCATATCTTGATTCCCTGGGAGATTTTTATGCATCGATAACCGAGATGCTTGGATATAGGCCGATGAGGGATGAAGGAAAAGTGATGTCTCTGAGTGGTTATGGTGATGAAAATAATTCTGATTTATCGGATTGTATCTCTGTACAGGGCTTGAGTTTCAAGAATCATCTCGAGATCACAGGTCAGAGAGCCAATGAAAGGATCGCAGAAAGGATAGATTTTCCATATAATGAAAGAAACAAGATAAAGGATCTGTTGGAGAAAGGAAATTTAAAGCACGATCTATCAAAACAAGCCATAAAAACAGCATCATCCGCTCAAAATCATGTAGAAAAGTTATTGAACGAGCTATCAAAAAATATCATAGATAGGGAAGATATAGATGAAGAATACAAGAAAAACATTGCTTATTCTGGTGGTGTCGCCCAGAACGTTAAAGGGAACGTTGTTATCAGAGAGAATTTTCCTAGATGCTGGGTGTTTCCTCACATGGGTGATGGTGGGTTAGCATTAGGTGCTGCCCTATATGTTAATTCACAGCTCAATGAAAAATACATGTGGGATATGTCTGAAAGTGTCGAGAACGTATATCTCGGTCCTGAATACAAAAAGGAAGAGATCGAAGCTTATCTAAAGAATGAAAATATCGATTATGAAAAAGTAGATGATAGGGCTGAAAGGATCTCCGCTCTCCTGTTAGATGGCAAGATAGTTTCATTATTCCAGGGAAAGATGGAGTACGGACCCAGGGCTCTTGGGAACCGATCTATCATAGCGGATCCCTCCTCTTTTGAAATCAAAGAAAGACTGAACAATGCTTTGGGAAGAGAACCGTTCCAACCGTTTGCACCCACTATCCTCGATGAATACAAAGAAATATATCTGAAAGAACCAACTGTAAATAAATTCATGACAACATCTTTTGAAGTCACCCAAAGGGCGAAAGAAGAGATACCTGCGGTGATACATGTCGATGGTACTACAAGACCTCAGATACTGAAGGAAGTAGAGAATGAACAGTTCTATAATATTGTCAAAAAGTTCGAACAAATGAGTGGTATAGGTTCAGTTCTCAATACGAGCTTCAACATGCACGGAGAACCGATCGTGTGCAGTCCTGAAGATGCTGTTAATTCTTTCAGAAAGTCACAGCTCGATTACCTATTTTTGGACGATTTGATGATTGAAAGTGTTTGATCATTCTTTTAAGAGATCCCCCAAAAATCTATCTTCTTAACCCCTCATCACTCTGTAGAAATCAGTATAACTCTCATCGATTTCATCCTCATATTTCTCTTTTAATCTTTCTATATCAACCTCACCTGATTTTGCTTCTTCTAAAAACTCTTCGATTTTATCCCTCGAATGATCGATGACCTCTTCGATAAATTCAGGTGAATCATTAAGCACTGCTTTACCATAGGTGGTTAAGTATTCAAAGGAAGTCCCTCCAAACATATCTATATCATCAGTTTTTGAGACCATGTTCAAATAACTCATTCCTAGAAAATAAGGTATTCCGATCGTTATCTTCATCATCTCATCGTGTTCATCTGCATCGATTTTAACAGTATTAGCTCCTAATTGCCTAAAGAACTCTTCAACATGATCAGAATCATCTTCTCTACCATTTACAGGGATTATGACAACTTTCTCATCTTCGATCGATTCAATACCTTCACCGAACATCGGATGAGCGCTAGCAGTTTTAACGTTATCAGGGAACATCTTGTATATGTCTATGAAATCACTTTTGAAAGTTGATATATCGAAGATAGTTTTCGTCTCCTCGACATCGATGTTTGATAGTTTCTTCAATAAACTTTCTATCTCTTTCGATGGTACTGCTATAACTATATATTTTGAATCGATGTACAGGGACTCTATAGTCCTGTATTTATTGAATCTAGTGTTTAGTTTTTCTTCTGAGTAAATGTTTATATCATGATCTTCAGCAAATTGTTTTGCCAACAAATGTCCCATCTTCCCGTATCCTATGATCCCTACCTTTTCTCTTCTCATCTTTTCACTGCACTTCCTTGCAGGCATTTATTATTTCTTCGAACACTTCTCTGTACCTTTCGGCTCGCCCCAGGACCTCTTTTTCCCGTTCAGTATCGGTTATCGATATATCCTTTTCTTTTTTGATCTCGCCTATCTCTTTTGCTACCGCTGCTCTCTTATCGAGAAGTTTCAAGATCTTTTCGTCTATCTCGTCTATTCTTTCTCTAAGTTCATGAATTCTTTCCAACTACACCACCTCAAAAAATGATCGGCTAGAACCAAAGACATCCTTGCTTCTACGATCGGAAGGGTTTTTGGTACTATACAGGAGTCAAACCTACCCTGTAATTTTAGTTGAGTATCTTCCCTCTTTTCCAGATCAACTGTGGCCTGTTCTTTGAATATTGAGGGAGTAGGTTTGAAGGCTACCCTCGCGGTGATCGGCATCCCATCACTTATTCCGCCCAGTATCCCACCGCAGTGATTGGACCTGGTTTTTACCTCTTTCTCATTAAAATAAAATTCATCATTAGCCTCGCTTCCTCTCATCTCGCTGACCTCAAAACCAGAACCGAACTCCACTCCCTTGACAGCTGGTATGGAAAAGAAATTTTTGGACAGATCAGCAGCTAGGTCATCATCGAAAGGACCACCTAAACCTTTCATCACATTTTTAGCGACGACCTCAACAGTTCCACCTATACTATCGCCATCTTCCTGTGTTTCTTTCATCAACTTTTTCATATCTTGCCAGGCACTTCTATCGGGACAGAAATCGTGATTATCCTGAAATATCTCTTCGAGTTCACACTCTTTACACTGAACGCTACCGATCGACTGGACAAAAGATTTGATCTTTAGGTCGACTGAAGAGAGTATCTTTTTTGCGAAATATCCTGCGATGACCGTACCCACTGCTAGTCTACCTGAGAAAACTCCACCTCCTCTGTGATCGTTGTATCCGTAAAATTTTTCTCTGGCAGTGAAATCACTGTGTCCAGGTCTCGGCTTGTCTTTTATCTTGTCGTAGAAAGAGGAATCTACATCTTTGTTTTTTACTATCGCCGTTATAGGAGCACCAGTAGTGTGACCTTCGAAGATACCCGATAATATCTCGGGTTCATCTTCTTCTTTTCTATCTGTTGAAAATCTGTCTAGACCCTTTCTCCGTTCGAGATCGATCTTCATATCCTCTTTATCGACTTCTAAGCCGGGTGGACATCCTTCGATCAAAACTCCAACTACTTTACCGTGACTTTCTCCAAACAGTGAAAACCTCAACTCTTTACCTTCCATGATCTATCACCTCTTCTAGATCTTCAAAAAAATCCGGATACGATTTACCTACACATCCAGGCTGCCTGATCTCACTCTTTCCTTCGGCACCCAGCGCAGCGATAGACAAAGCCATTGCTATCCTGTGATCCCCTCTTGGGTCCAGTTCAGCCCCTTTCAATCTACTTTTTCTCACTATTAGTCCGTCCTTTAATTCCTCTACATCTGCTCCCATCTTTTTAAGGTTCTTTGCCATATTTCCGATCCTGTCACTTTCTTTGTATCGAAGTTGTTCTCCAGTAAGCACGGTTTCGCCTTCAGCATGAACTCCCATCACACTCAATATAGGAAACAGATCCGGGAAATCGTTACAGTTACACACTATCCTCTGGAGTTCGTTCTTTACAATCCGGATGTTATCTTTTTTTGTGCTCACATCCGCTCCGAATCTTTTGAGAAGGTCTATTATTTTGCTGTCCGCTTGAACACTTTCCTTCGGTAGATTTTTTACCGTCACATCTCCGAACAAGGCACCTGCCGCGAGAAAGAAGGCTGCTGAGGAGTAGTCTCCGGGGATCGAAAAGTGTTTCGCCTTCATGTTTCCTTCAACATGAAAAATATCGTCCTCTCGTTCTATCTTCAAACCTGATCTTTGTAAAACTTCTATAGTCATGTCTACGTAGGGTTCAGAAACTAGTTCATCAGTGACTTTGATATCTAAACCTATCCGACCTCCCACATACATCAGGGCGGTGATGAATTGGGAAGATACCTGCCCGCTTATCTCCACCTCGTCTCCGGAAGGCCTACCTTCTATTTCTATAGGCAGTTTACCGTCTCTAGACCGAGTTTTCACATCGAGCTGTTTGAGAGCTTTCAATAAAGGTTTCATCGGTCTCTTTCTGAGCCCCTCCTCTCCGTTAATCGTGCATTTCCCATCTGCTAACGAGGCTATACCTAGGGCTATCCTGGCTGTGGTTCCGGACTCTCCTGCATATATATCCGCTTTCTTTACCTTCCCGTCACTCTCTATCTTTTCCCAATCACATTCCGCTCCGAATCTTTTGATAACTTCAAGTGTATATCTCGTATCATCACATTTTGATGGATTTTCGAAAGTAGTGGTCCCGTCACATAGAAGACCGAGAAATAGCACACGATGGGTATAGCTTTTCGAAGGTGGAGCTCTCAATTCTCCCGAAACACTTTTCGCGGGTTCGATGATCATCTTGTGGACACCTCCAATATATCTCCCAACGGGTCCCACTTCTTTTTGACTTTATTTGGCGAATCGGTTATCGAATATATGGCGGGACCGGTCCCGGATAGACCGACCACCTCGCTGTATTCGAGCACTTCCATCATAGGCTCGGTATCATAACCAAAAAATGAGGAGTAAACCAGTCCGTTCAGAAGACTAGCTTTTTTCCATTCACCGTTCAAGGCTGATCTGAAGATGATTTCGATATAAGGTCGAATCCCTTCGAAATCGATATCCTTTAAGGACTTCGTGAAAACCGTTTTTTCGGGTATCAAGATCAC
>JBMCEH010000066.1:0-5745 GCA_048620775.1 Candidatus Natronoplasma sp.
GGAATTTGATTATGCCGATATATACAGAGGGATGGAACCTGATACCACCTTTGTAAGGTCCGATGGCACTGTTGAATTGAACTCTGAAACCTCTGTTGACATGTACTTCACCATTATCGTCTTTCCAGGGAACTCTGAATATGATCTGTCTTTCCGGTTCCACTAATCTTTCAACTATTTTTGCCTCAGCAAACTCCGGATGCTTTTCCATCGCAGGCTCAATAGATTCCAAAACTTCCTTCACTGCCTGATGAAACTCTTCTTCACCTGGGTTTCTATCTACCACTTTTTCATATACTCTATCTAAAGCCATAATATTATTCTCCTTTTATATTTTCATTTTTCTTCTTTAACAGTTTAACAGGGGTTAGATGATTATCCTCACTAATTTAAGTATTTCGTAGAAGAAATTGGAAGCATTTTACTAACTTTTCACCCATGTTGACTATTCTCTTTCAATGTTGTTTTATCTTTATTTTCATTTGCAGGAGGTATCATAAAAAACTAAAAGTAGTGGTTGAGAAATGTAAAGATAAATTCCGGTGTTAATCCTGAGATGTATCTTTACTTCTGATATTCATGGAAAAAAAGAAAAATACAAAGCACTTTTCCAGATTGCTAGAGAGGAGTCTATTGACGGTCTCCTCATGGGAGGAGACCTTTTGCCCTCAACACTGAAAGCAGAAAACTACGGTGATGATTTCCTAAGGGATTTTCTTTCCGAGCAGATTGAAGAAGCGAAAAAATCAGTGGAGGATTTAGAGATATTTGTGATAATGGGTAATGATGATCCAAGAGTATACGAAAATACTCTGAAAGAGATGGATGAGATGGGCTTGATCAACTACATGAATCAGACAACCAAAAGATTCGGAGATCTATATGTCGTGGGATACAACTTTGTTCCTCCCACCCCTTTCCATCTCAAAGATTGGGAGAAATACGACATCTCACGTTATGTAGATGTTGGTGCGGTTTCTCCCGAAAGAGGTACGCGGACCGTTGAGATATCTAACTATGAGAAGAAGTATACCACGATAAAAGACGATCTCAAAGGTCTATCGGATAAGTCTCCACCGGAAAAGAGCATCTACTTATTTCACTCCCCTCCTTATGACACCTCGCTAGACAGAGCGGCTCTTGACGAGAAAATGATAGATCACGCCCCGGTAGATAACCATGTGGGTAGTATAGCAATAAAGAGATTCATAAAGGAAGAGCAACCTCTCGTTACCTTACACGGCCATGTTCATGAAACCGTAGATATCACCGGTGAATGGAGGGAGAAGATCGGAGAGACTTTTTCTTTTACTGGGGTTCATAATGGACCGGAATTACCTATCATCAGATTTGATACTGAAGAGCTGGAAAGAACGACTAGAACGTTAATTAGGCTCTAAGGGATATTAAGACGGTAAATCACTCTGCGTCTCGGCTAATAGGTATTTTTCTAGCTGATTTATATCTCGAAGTTATATGAGATGCCCAGGAGGTTTCATTCTCGATATCTTCATCAGTGATATAATGAATATCTAATATACTATCGAGTCTTTTTCCGATCCTCTGCTCGTTCTCCTGGATCAACCTCTGATCCCATCTCTCGAACCAGTTATCCAGTTTGTCCTTTTGCTCTTCATCCCTGTCAAAATGAACTATGATGTCAATATCACTCTCTGGACCTGCAGTCGCTTCTTTCGTACTTCCCACCACATAAAGCGCTTCTACACCATATACTTCTGGGTCCAATTCTCTTGCCATCTGTTTTACTTTTTTCATTCTCCATTCCCAGTGATCGGATGGTTCCAAGTAAGCTAAGGCTTGATTTGCCTCGCCGTCCATTGTCACCGTGAGAGTCCCGCCTTTACTTATATCGCTCACATCAATCACTCTAACCACGTTCTCGAAATCCTCGTACTTGGGTAAGAAGTCGGTCAATTTGTTTTCCGACCTGAAGAACATCTCCTCTCTCCAGATGATTTCATCCTCCTCAGGATACAGAGGGAGATACTTGATTTCAGCTTCTACAAGATCCTGGAAAAAGTGCGTGCCGAAAGAAAGTTCGGGTTCGTAACCGCCTCGTTCTTTCGCTACTTCAACTAGCAACGCGGTATTGTTTATCTCTCTATACTTTACAGGAACTCCCAGCTTGATATCTCCTCTGCTTCCCCATCTGCCGGGACCCATGAGAACGAATTTTCTTTTGGGCAATTCCTTGTTGAGTTTTCCCACGACCCGGGCGGTTTCTTGCATCCTTTCCCTAGTCTCTAAGGCCGAATACTCCTCAGGAACAACATAAACGATGTATTCCAGATTTTCCAGGTTGCCTGTAGTAACGTATTTATTCGCAGAGAATAACTTTCTATTGTCCTTTATATCCCTCGGTATCTTTACCCTCTCTTTATCCAAAGCCTGGCTCTGGGGTCTACATTGGACAATGTAGAGTTTCTCACCGTCAGAAGCAAATTCGACGTCTACGGGATAACCTATTTTCTCTTCAAGTTTTCTTAATATTTGGTTCATCTTGGGGAGGAAATCAGTTTTATCGAAAAGCTTAGAGAAGGTAATAACCATATCCTCTTTTTCAGGACTGAGTATCAATCCTGAGGGGGTCTTTAAATTACCGTTTTCATACAAAGAAACCATTTTTTCTAAATTTGGAAACTCCTTGGCGTGGTTCTGAAGGAAGTTATCTACTTCAACGGTTTCCATCTGTTCTGTTTTTAGGTTGATCACGTCCATATATCTTGGAGAGTATTTAACCCGTTCTTCTACAGTCGAATTCACCCGTAAATTTGGCCTGTTAGGCGAAGCGAGAATAGGATAATCATCACCGATTCTATCTACAGCTCTAGTAGCGAGCCCCGGGACTATCCTGATGACTCCATCATCTCTCCCAATTCTAGGGGACCATCTGAACTCGTTCTTACTGAATGCGACGCCTCCATAAATAGGAAGATAGTAGTCTCCAACCTCTGTACCGACGACTTCTTGGACAAGTATACCCATCTCCTCGCTGAAATCTAAAAGACCCCGTTCTTTTCTATACTCGATAGGATCTGCACAGAAAGTAGAGGCATAAACTTCAGCGATTGCGTTCATAAGATCTTCTAATCTTTCTTCTTCACTCCCTTTATTGGGGAGGAAAAGACTCTTGTATTTACCTGAAAAAGCTGCGCCGAAGTTATCCTCTAGAAGGCTAGAAGACCTGACTATGATGGGGTTTCCCTCTAAATCCCTAAGGATCTTTTTAAGGCCCTCCACTATCTCCGAAGGGAACATGGCATTTTTCATCAATTGCTCCAGAAAAGGTTCTTCATGCCTTATTTCATCCGGATCTAAATATTTCACATGAATAAGTTCGTCAAGATCATTGTAATGGATCAAGTCCATTAGGGTATCTGAGGTTATGTACCAGCTTTTTGGAAATCCTATATCTTTTGTGAACTCATCATCAAATTCTTCCTGAATAATCTTATGTGCGAGGTAAGCTCCTGAAGATTTTCCACCGAGTTTGCCGGCTCCACGGGTTGGGCCTACTATGTTCTGTATCAACGGCTCATAGTCTTCGACCTGGATATATTTCTTAGCGACATTAACAAAATCCAATCTATCCGTGAAAAATCGCTGTATTAGCTCGGTACGTATGCTCATTTTATCCTCGTCGGAAAGTACCTTCTCAGACTCCGGTTTTCTGAAAAACCTATTCAATTCTTCCTTAATCTCTACCAAGGGGATACCTCTTCTTTGTGAAGCTATCAACAATGGGCGAGCCTTATCCTCTTTCAGCCATCTATGGAAGAGATCTGATATCTGTTCGGGGTCTAGGTCTTCCTTAGCTATTTGAAATACATCTCTCTGGACCTCTCTTAAAGAGTCAAGATCCTGTTTTGGATTAGGCATATTTATACCGCACCACTTTGGAGCTACTTCACTTCCATCGGCCGGGCACACATCGTCAAGGAGAGACTGTACTCTTTCATTCTCGTTTCTATAGAGATAATAAACCATCTTTCTGGTCATTCTGAGTAATGTTCTAGGATCAGTTTGCATGAGAAGATCGATGATCACTTCCCAATCTTTTTTCTTCTCTGAGGGAGGTTCAGATACCTTTTCCTTCCTAGACAATCGACTTTCGCTTTCTTCTTGGACGAAATTAGCTAACAGATCAGCTAAAGTATCGATCAAGCGTCTCTCCTCTTCCAAAAAAGGACCTTCCTCTTTCTCTGGCCTCTTTTCGTGATAGGCAACATTTATCTCACCGATCTTTTCGGTCTTTACTGTTATATCACTGCTCTGCATCCATTCCGTTTTTTCAAAATTTTCCGAGGTATACTCTTTATCTCTGATTTTTATCCTAGCAGAAGCTATATCAGGATACTGCCAAGACGGTGGAATGACCTCTACGATCTCTTGTAGGGCTTCGTCTAGTGAAAGAGATGCATCATTGACAATCTCGGATATTCTATAAAAGCAATTCAACTCTTTGATACGCTCTTCCAATTCATCTATCTCCTCAATCTCGGAAGACCCTAATTCCGCTTCAGTTTCATTTGTTGAAAGAGTATTTGCAACTTTTTCATCGTCCATAATTCATTACCTCTGCCCGATTAGATTTATAATTACCATATCCGCTATTAAACATTGTTCGTTCTAGATCCGTTTTCTCTTTTTTTCTTTACTATTCCTCTCCCCTCTTTACCGTCAACCTGAACCTTTAATGGTTCCTCGAAACGAACATGTTTAACATAATTTGATTCATTTTGATCTTCTTTCTCTTCTAACCAATCCCAGTCCACCTTGTTCTCATCATCTACCACCATATAGCAAGTTTCAGAGGATAGCATATCATGGAAGAAATGAGATCCCTGAGAAGGTTCGATGGTTCTACCTTCGGTAGGAGTCTCTACGATCACTTTTGAGCCTGCTATGTCGCCCCATCTCACTGGTATGCCCATCCAAGGATCAGTTGTACCCCATCTCCCAGGGCCTATCAAAAGGTACTCCCTATTCTCATCTCTTAGTTTAGCGTCAATCTTTTTGATATCTTCAGCAGTCTCTTCGCTCTTACTCATCTTAAAAACCCCGGGTTTTACGTAGACTACATCTCTTATCTCAGTGAGCATACCGTGACCTAAAACTTTTTCACTCTGACACACCAACTTCTCTTCGTCACATTCTTCTAGATCAATGTCTTCAAAAACTCTTTTAGAGAGCATATTACGTATCTGGAGAACTACAAGTTTAGCAGATTTTTTCTTCTCCTCGTCAAATTCAACAGCGAACTCGATCTCAACCGGATAACCTAGAGCGATCTCAGATACATCAAGAAGGACTTTTATCGCTGAGGCTAACGGAATCGACTCGTAATTTATTATCGGTGCAAAATCTATGACTCTAGACCCTTCTCTATGGATACCTGGATAAAGGCGATCGTCCCGGGGTGAATAAGTAGAAGCTATTTTGTCGAGAACGCCGTGTTCCTCCGCCTTGGTGATGTTCAATTTCATAAGGGAACTTTCTTCATCTTTTTCTACTACTCTATAAATAGATTCGAGATTAAGAGCGTAAAATTCATTTTGGGAATGGGGGACAAAATCTTTAGGAGTTCCGAACATAGGAGATTTAGGACATGCCGGACAAAAAAAGTAAGATGAGGCGCCTTCTACTATTTCTTTCCCCAAGCCTAGAGCAAGATAGACTATCCCGTCTTCAGGGTCACAGTCTTTACTGGGGTAATAATTGTAC
>JBMCEH010000067.1:0-5743 GCA_048620775.1 Candidatus Natronoplasma sp.
ACTGCCTCATATCGAAAAGCATGAAATCGGAGATAGAACTAAAACCTGAGATCGACTGAGATCATAATGAAAAGCCCCAAACCAACTATTTTATCTTCCCTATTTCTTTTAACCGATCCTTACATTTTTTAAACCATATATTCATCTCGTGCTCATCGAAATAGCCCAGAGCGGAATTGAGTAAGTTCTTAGCCTCTTTCTTTTCTCCTTTGTTTATTAAAAGCAAGCTTTTTTCGTAGACAGTTTTCCAATAATCTGCCCTGTCATCTGTGTCATCTAAAACTTCTAAAGCTTTCTCAAATTCTTCCATGGCTTTATCTGGTTCATCTAATTCTCTATAGACTTTACCTAAAACTCTTTGAGAGATTCCTTTTTTGCTTTTAGCACCTATCTCAAAGCACAGACTCAGAGCTTCCTTAGCATATTTTAAAGCTTTATCAAACTCCTCCAATTCTAGATATACTTCAGCTAGCCCGTATTTTGGAGGTATCGAACCGAGCTTGTCACCGATGTTTTCGTTTATTTCTAAACTTTTTTGATAATAATCTAGAGATTTTTGGAGCTCTCCTTTTTGATAATATATATTACCAATGTTATTTAGGGAAGTGGCTATTATCCTTTTTTCTCCAATATCTCTTTCCATCTTCATTGAGCGCTGATAGAAATCTAGTGCTTTTTCTAAATCGCCTTTGTTTTCATATATTATGCCCATGTTATTGAGTGATTCGATGATTCCTGATTTGTCACCTATTTTTCTCTTGATTTCAAGACTTCTTTGGTGAAAATCTAGAGATTTTTCGAATTCGCCTTTTTTCATGAGTATCACTGCGATATTATTTAACGAGGAGGCTATCCCTGATTTATCGTCTATCTTTTCTCTGATTTCCAAGCTTCTCTCGTGTTGCTGTAAAGCCTTTTCTAGGTCTCCTTTAAGGTAATAAATATTTCCTAGATTGTTTAGAGACCTAGTCAATTCAATCTTCAGCCCCTCTTTCTCCCGTATATTCACTGCTCTATTCATCAGTTCTTCTGCTTTGTCGTATCTACCTTCCTGTAAATCTACGCTTCCGATATCGTGAAGTGCCCGAGCTAATTCTTTTTGGTTTTCTATCTTTTCGGCCACACTCCTCTCTTCTTCGAAAATCTTTCTCGCCTCCTTGTAATCTCCCTTCCTGAGGTGTACCCATCCTTTAGCGTGCAGGAGAGAGCTTCTTGAGATTGTTTTTTCCTTTGACAGAGACAAACCTTTATCAGCAACCTCTAGAGCTTTTATATATTCGCCCTGCTTTGTATAGGTTTCACACAACTTCCCGAATATCCTCTGTTTTGATTTAGTTTTCTCCAAGTCATCGATCAAAATCTGAAAATACTTTATTGCTTCTGAATATTTCCCCTCTATCTTGCATACCTCTCCTAATCTTTCAAGGATATCTAGTCTCATCCCTTGTCCAGAGAGTTTTAATGTCTTTTTGTACATCTCTATAGCATTTTCATGGGCATAGACCCTTTCCGCTTCTTGTCCCGCCTTAAAGTAATGTTTGGCCGCTTTTTTGGTCTCATCTGCTTTTTCATAATGGTAACCAAGTTCTAAATGGAACTCATTTATTCTATCTTCATAGATGCTCTCTATCTCATCAGCTACATTTCGATGCAATTTTTTCCTCTTAAAGGAAGATGTGTTGTCGTAAACCACTTTCCACAGTAATTTGTGAGAGAATTTGAAGCCGTCTATTTCGGTGTTTTCTTCCCAAATATTGACTTCTAATAGGTCGTCAATAATGTCAAGCAGTTCCATCTCCTCATATATCGAACAGTGTCTCAGCAATTTGAAAGGGATTTCTTCGCCGATGATACTACCGAGTGAGGCTATCTTTTGAGATCGCTCGTTAAGGTCCAAGTCGATCCTTCTTTTTAGAAGGTCTTCCACCACTCTTGGAAGATCGATATCTTCCTTTTCAGTAGGATAATCCTTTAGATCCTCAGGAAAATCTCTTTCATCTCTAATCAATTCGGCGAATTCTTTAACAAAAAGTGGATTTCCCTCGGTCATCTCGTGTATGAACTCCAAGAAATTTGAAGGTATTTCTCTCGGATCCATTATGGATCTCAAAATCTCTCTTGTGTGTTTCTTCTCAAGCGGATTCAATTTGATTTCTTCATAATCGTGGTTCCGCGAGAGTCTTGTGCGGATATCCATTAATGGATGATCTTTTGTAATCTCTTCTGATCTATAGGCCCCCATAAAAAATACAGGATCTTCTGATAGATTATCCATCATATAGGTTAGCAGGTGTAATGTCGCCGCATCGCCCCATTGTAGGTCATCGAGGAAGATGACTAGAGGTTCTTCTTTAGCAAGCTCTCTCACCTGATTAGTGAATTCAAAATATACGGAATGTCTTCTAGCTTCAAGATTGCCATTGTCTATCTTTATTTCTTTTTTTGGCTTTCCTTTGTTAAGTATGGATATCAAGGAATCTTGATCTTTTTTTCCATCAAATTTTTTAAATGCTTGTTTGAGAGGTAGATAAGGATCTTCTCTTTCAGAATAAGATTTCCCATACAAAAACCTGTAACCCTTATCTAAAACGTATTTTTTGAATTCCATTGCTAGAGTGGTTTTTCCGGTTCCCGCTTCCCCTACTATAAAGATAGCCGGTAACTCTCCCTCCCTTATCTTCTTAAGTCTCTCTTTTAAGATATTCATCTCAGATATTCGGTCTATGAAGATAGACTCGGACCTTTTATTTTTGACAGAAAGATCGAGGATATCATCTTCCGATAAATTTACCGCGGCAAACAGTATCGGATCTTTTATATCCAAGTAATCATCTAATTCCTCTAACTTCAACTTCTCCTTTTTCTCAGAAGTTTTTAGGACTATGATTTCTTTTTTCAATCTTTCTCTGAGTTCGTTCTCCTCTTTTATACCCTCCCTCGTGAGGAAGTAAACTTTTCTTTTTCTGTTTTGGTCGGCTTCTACATACTTTCTTTTTTCTCGAACTGACCCTTCTTTTTTCATGTCTCTTAAAACTCGACTGATGTGGCTTCTGCTCCCACCTACTATTTCAGCTATACCTTTTTGTGAGACATCGTAAGGAACTGCTCTGCTATCTGAATCTCCCTTATAGTTTCCAAGGTGAAGTAAAACTCTATCCCGAATATTCAATTCCATGAATGTCCATTATTAGGATTTTTCTCTCTTTTATACCTTACCATAATCTACACATGTGTATGAAGGATTCATATATGACCCTGATGACTGCTTTTCCGAAACTATGAAGAAAAGAACCCCCGGATATGTAGGAAAAGAGAATCTCAAGTTTCTGACATTTTTGTGCACTCTATTATTAGTGATCTCTACTCTAAGTGTGATAAGCGGTATATCCAGCGCTGAAGAGGATTCAGAAGGACAGATTGTAATGGTGGAAACCCCGACAGGAGAAGCTTTTGATACTCTCCAGGATGAGGGCACCATACAAGTGATCGATGATTATGAAGATAATGTTTTGGTTCGAGTTAAAGACGGTTCTTTAAGACGGTTGACAGAGAATGGTATAGACTTTAATAGACTACCGGAGCGGGACCGTTTGACAGTCAAGGGACATTCTTTCAATATAAATGAGGAAGAACCGGAACTCCGTTCCGACCTGAAGATACAAGGATATGGACCTGATGAAGAAGGGCTTTATATAGTACATATGCTCGGACCTATAAACCCTGAATGGAGAAAAACTCTGGAGAACAAAGGTGTAGAGATAATAAATTATGTCCCCAACTACGCCTACGAAGTAAGCATGACTAGCGAGCAGGCTAAAGAAGTAGAAGACTTGTTTTTCGTAGATTGGCTTGGGATATATCATCCCGAATATAAACTGCATCAGGATGTTGAACCAGGTCGCGTTAATGTTCATCTGAGATCGGAACCGGATATACAGAAATCAGCAGATCTCCTTACGATGAGTGACGATATCGACAAATTTGACCTTCTAGAATCCGAAGGGTCGATAGAAATGAAGGTGGACTCAGAGGAAGATTTACATGAATTAGCTAGAATAAACGATGTTTATTATATATCTCCTCAAGTAGAGCCTGAATTACAGGCTGAGATGGATATACAGACCATCGGAGGAGGACTTTGGTTCATGGACGATGGTTATGGTCACCCCAGTATTCCTTACCGAAAACATGGGGATCACGGCGCTTACATAAATCAGATCGGATATACTGGCAAAGAGAACACCATAGCTGTCGCCGATTCAGGTATCGGAGACGGAACAATAGGCGATGCAGGCGTCGAAGATTTCACCGGTAGAGTGGTCGGTGGTTATGGGTTCGGAGATGATATCGGTGAATGGAGTGATGATATGTACCACGGAACAGCCACCACTGGACTGATAGCTGGAGATACTTATGGTGGTACTGAAGCCACATATGACGAATATGACGGTTTTGCCGAATATTATATGGGCCAAGGCCTATCTTATGAATCAGATCTCTTTGCGGCAAAGATATTCAACGCCGATGGAGAGTTCTTACCCGACGAATATTTCGAGATAGTTGAGGAAGCGGAGAAAAATTCTGATGCTTATATTCACAGTAATTCCTGGGGTGCCGATACCATGGGCCAATACATAATGACCGACAGTGAGTTCGATAAAGCGGTTAGAGATGCCAACCGTGTTAAAGATGGAAATCAACCTATGGTAATAACAGCGTCCGCGGGCAACAGCGGGGGTAGCAATATGTTCGAACAAGAGATAGGCAGTCCGGGTAATGCTAAAAATCTCATTACCGTAGGAGGTAGTAAACCTTACAACCCCACTGAGGGTTACGAAGATCCTGAGAACATTTACAGCGCAAGTTCTCGTGGATGGACGGAAGACAACAGGATCAAACCGGATGTTATCGCTCCTGCGGAAAATATCATAACCCAGAATACACCACTCAGAGATGGTACTTACGTTTCATCGAGCGGGACGTCGTTTTCCAATCCTCTCGTTGCGGGTTCCGCTTCCATCGTAGTTGATTGGTATAATTCAACCTATGGAGAAGATCCAAGTCCAGCTATGGTCAAAGCTATTTTGATAAATACAGCTAATGACCTCAATCCAGAAGGTACTTCGAGAGGTCACAGACCCAATCGTGACGAAGGATGGGGCATGGCAGATATCTCGAAGTTGGAATATCCGACGCAGGATCCAATCGAATTTATGATGGAGGATCAATCATCGAACTTGGCTACTGGCGAAAAAGACGAATACACAGTTTCATACCAAAATGAAGAAGAGCCCCTAAAGTTTACTCTGAGTTGGACAGATGAAGAGGCCATGGAAGGAGACAGTTCAGAAGGTACACCTACGTTGAAAAACAATCTAGATATCGAGGTGGTCTCGCCGACTGGGAAAGTCTATAGAGGAAATGCATTCGATAGCGATGGTGATGGAGAGAGTGATAGTGGATTCAGTTATCCTAACACCGAGACAATGAGAGATTTCGACCATAAAGATGACGGATGGGATGACGTAAATAATGTGGAAAATGTTTTCATCCCGGCTGATAAACTCGAAAAAGGCACTTATAAAGTGGTAGTGCATGGAACCAATGTCCCTGCAGACGCGAACAACGACGGAGAAGCTAATCAGGACTACGCTCTTACGGCCTCTAACGTCCCATATGTCGATGAACCTTCAAAGGACGGTACTATAAAATTGAACAGAAACGAGTATTCTGGCGATGATAG
>JBMCEH010000068.1:0-5536 GCA_048620775.1 Candidatus Natronoplasma sp.
AGGATATTGAAGACAAAGAGATCTCAAAGATAATAAAAGAGGCTCTTGGTCTTCAAAAAAATGGAACAATCGGTGTCGTCTTTCTCATCACTAGCAGGAACCGATTTTCGATGATACTCGAATTTATAGCTAGAGCGGTGCCTGAAGAAAAGGTTATCGTTCAGTTTTCTTTTCCTTTGGACGAGGTTGGAAATCAAGTGATATCACCTGAGTTTGTCGGTAGATTTGATAGAGATCTGATTACGATGAAAGATATTGATGAAAAAGAATGCATCCTATAACAGGTGTGAACTATAGCCAATACTATCAGGAAATCATAGAAGAGACAGGAACGGATTCAGAGATCATCTTATGTAACGACTCAAAACAGATAGTGCAATACAATCCTGACGGGGTGATAGCCGCAGATATATACACCAGAGAAAAAACGAAGAGATCTATCCGAGAAGAGATAAACAACTGCATAACTTTAGACGATGTCTATATGGAAGGAAGAGTCTGTTCCGAATGGGGTTTATTGGGCAGCAATATGTCTATGGAGACAGATTGAAAGTAGCCCCCAAAATGGAGATAAGGTTGTAAACGAACTGTAGGAAAAGGTAAAAAACGAACTAGGGATTGATATCGAAGCTATCATCTACGGCAACAGAGCGTAAAAGACCCTACAAGCGGGATATATGAATTAGCAGATCCAAGGTAGCTGCTACGGATGGCTTAGACCATTTCCGACGAGGTGTGAAAAACAAATATATCGCCGATCGTTGTTATCACGAAGAAAATATGGGTCTAGAGGAGATAGAAAAAATATTAGAAGAAAAATCGGAGGATTCAATGGAAAAAAGGAACTACTCCACGACGAATGGAAGACCTTTTAGGGAGTCTAGCCGATCTGGTAAGTGGTTCGGCTGATGCCGGGACGCCGGTAGTTCTCGTGAAGAATTTCTTAGGATAATCAGGAAACCAATTCTTCTTTTTTCTTTTTACTCCATTTCTTTATTTCAGCTTCTCTTCTCAAAGCTTCGCTCCTGTTTTCCATCTCTTCAATGTATACGAGATTGCAGGGCAGTCTACTCCTCACATATTTGCTTCCCTTCCCCTCTTCATGTTGTTTGATCCTTCTTTCTATATCTTTGGTTATACCAGTATAAAGCGATCCGTCCGAAAGTCGCAAAATATACAGATACCACATGAAGAGGTATAGGATTGAATATTCAAATATTTTACCTTTTTCCCATTATGATTGCGTTCATCGTTACCACCAAGGCCATACCGACATCGCCGATACCTACAGCTATCCACAAGGTCACAAGACCAAAAAAGGTCAAGACAGCTAAAACAAGCTTGGAACCTATAGATGCGATAATATTCTCTTTCACCACTTTCATTGTTTTTTCACTAATATCGAACAAGTAAATCAATTTTGAGAGATCATCTTCCATCAAAGCCATATCTGCAGATTCCATTGCTGTATCTGAGCCAGCGGCGCCCATAGCGATGCCTACATCACTTTTTACGGGGGCTAGTGCATCGTTCACAACGTCTACTGCCATCGTCACGAGTCCTTCTTCCTGTAACCTCTCTATCTCCAGTTCCTCTGCAACTGCGGCAGCTGATCTCTCATTATCCTCAGTCAACATGAGTGGTTCTATTACATATTCTTTCAAGTAAGCTATTATCTCCTTAGCTCCCTTTATTCAGGTAGTCTCAAAATTATCCCCTTACTAAAAATTTACGTTAAGTTCAGGTTAAACCTTAAAAGTCTAAATCCATTTCACCATACGGTTATAAAGCCTATGGAGTTCATCTGCCTCTTCGACCCAATGTTGCTTACCGTCGATGGTGGTCTCTTTTTTCCAAAGAGGTACGTACTCCTTGAATCTTTCCAAACAACTTACGGAGGCCTCAATAGCCTCTTCAATCTCAGGTGCACCGATGACGATTCCCATAACGTTTTCTCCGGCTTCGAGTATACCGATCCTTTGAACGAGCACAATACCGCTTATATCAAACTCTTTTAATGTTCCATCTTTCACCCTCTTCATCTCGTTCCTAGTCATCCCCTCATAAATGCGCACTTCCAAATTTTTTACATTGACGCCCTCTCTTTCTTTTTTAACAACATCACTGAAAGTCATCACTGCCCCAGTATCATCCTTGACAACCTTGTTCTTCAATTCTTCAAGGTTAAAGTCCTCTTCACTCAATATTACCTTGCTTTTCATCAGTTTCACTGCCCTAATTAATTTAAAGATATTTTAAGTTAATGACTACTTCTTAATCTTTTATCCCTTTCGGTAATTATATAATCATTCTTTTGACCTAGCATAATAATTTTTAAATCCCTCAAATCAAAAACTGGAAGATTATGATCTCTTTTAAACTTTAGAATGTCCGTGTAGTTGGAATCTCAGGTTTCAAAAAATATATAAAGATGTATATCGTTATACCTAACGGTAAGAAAAGGGTCGAGGATGAGAAATAAAATATTGACTGTGACCTTATGTTTATTCCTACTGGGTAGCGGAGTTTTAGCTATATCAGGAGGAGATGGGAGTAGATCAAGACAGGAAGGTGTTCTTTCAAATTCATTAGATCCGATTAACCAGGAAGATCGGATAAGGGAGTCCTCTCTTGGTGGTTTCACACAGGGAATTTATGATTTTTTAGGTTGGACAGGATCTAACATACAAGATTTCTTGGGATGGGCCGGTTCCAACATACAAGACTTTTTGGGTTGGGCAGGCTCTAACATACAAGATTTCTTGGGATGGTCCGGTTCCAATACATATGAAGGATCTGCCGCTCTAGGTAAAGGAGGGATAGTTCTTCTTCTAGTTATTCTTCTTATCGTGATCAGTTATGGAATTATCATGATTTGAGGTGAATACATTTAAGCGAGGCAAAAATTTCTCTTTTCACGTCTTTAATTTTTATCAAAATTAGAGGTAAGAGACTTGATAGAGCTATGACCTAATCAAGCTGGGGGTGAGCTTTCAAAAACATATTTAAACAGGTTAAAAGCCGGAAGGGATAAATAGGGTGTCCTTTATAGTAAAATGATAAGATGCCAACGCAGAGTTACGACGGGCAAATAGAGAGTGCAAAGGAGAGATTAAAAGAAAACAAAGATTTGTTAGATTCCCATATAGAAGATATTTTAGATTTTGATAGGAATTTGGAATTGAACGACTATAGTCAAGCGAGAAGATACAAATACCTCTCTAAGCTTCCAAAACTGGCTAAAGAATTGGATGTTCCTTTTGACGAGGCGGAAAAGACGGATATTGAAGATGTAGTACTTTGGATTAAAAGAAGAGAAGATATTAACGATACCACTAAGTACGATTACAAGGTTCTTCTGAAGAGGTTTTTCAAATGGGTAGGTGGAGGAGAATATCCTAAATGCATCGATTGGTTGGAAATAAATCATGATCAAAACAATAACAAACTTCCAGAAGAGATGTTAGTAGAGGAAGATATAGAGGAACTTACCAAGAACGCTTTGAACTCCCGTGACAAGGCCCTGATAGCTCTTTTGTGGGAAACAGGGGGGAGGATAGGAGAACTCATAGATCTAACTATAGGTTCCATAGAGGACCACAAACATGGTTTTAAAATCGTGGTAGAGGGAAAGACGGGATCCCGTAGACTACCACTCATTGAATCGGTCCCCTATCTCAAAAAATGGTTAGAAGATCATCCTGATAGAGAGAACAAAGAAGCGCCTTTATGGGTCAATATAGGTAAGGTTAATGAGGGAAAGAAAATGAGCTATCCCTCCATCAGAAAGATGCTAAAAGAGATAAGAGAGAGGTCAGATGTCGAAAAGCCTGTCAATCCTCACAACTTCAGACATAGTAGGGCTACCTACATGGCCACTCGATTTACTGAAGCACAAATGTGTGAATGGTTCGGTTGGGTCCAGGGAAGCGATGTTCCCGCTAGATACACTCACTTGTCAGGTAGAGATATAGACTCTGACTATGCCCGGCTTCACGGCATCGAAGATGAAGAGAATACGAAGGAGGCGAAGCTCATACCTGATAATTGTCCACGGTGTGATGAAACAGTAGCTAGGGAGGATAGCTTTTGCAATAGATGTGGACAAGCATTATCTGTAGATTCTTTTGATAAGGTTGAAACTAGTGAGGAAGGACTCGATTCAATATACTCTGATATGGAGGACAAGGTCTACAAAAGGGTCTTAAAAGCCTTGGAAGAGGATGTAGAGGATGAAGAGATTAAGGAGGAATTAAAAGAAAAGATGCCTGAATTGGAATTGTAGTGGAGGACTAAATTCTGAGAGATAACCTTAGAAGAGCCTTCTTTACAAGGGCTGCTCTAAAGGAGATCGTCAAGATTTTTAATGATCTCGAAGATTGACATGATATCCTAAATCCGTCATAGGATCATTCATAGACCAAAAACTTTCAAGAAATCCCCAAATCACTAAAAGACTGAAAGGCTCTCTGATACAAAATCTTTATAAGTCATATGATAGATATATAACTTATAGGTGTTATAGATGGAGAAGACAACCGTAGCCGTTTCCAAAGAGACTAAGGAGATACTCCGGAGATTGGGGGAGAAAGGGGAGAGTTATGATGATATCATCCAATCCTTGATCGAAGAGAAGAAGATAGAAAAACTCGATGATAGATGGAACAGGATACTTGAAGAAGACGACTTCAAACCCTTAGAGGAACTCTGATATGAGTTACCAGATCCTCATTTCTACCACTTTCCAAAAACAATTGGAGAGATTAGACGATCAGTTAAAAAAGAGAGTCAAAGATTCTCTTGAAGAGTTGGAAGAAGGTCCGTACGAACCTCGCTCGGGAGCGGATATCAAAAAATTGTCAGGTACGGATCCAACTAAATACAGGCTGAGAGTAGGTGATTATAGGGTGATCTACACTGTAGATGAATCCGATAAAGCGGTTAAAGTGATAGAGGGACTAAAACGTGGAAAGGGTTACAGGAAGTACTAGGAGATACTTTTGGATATGGATCTCGATTTTATGATGTTTATGAGGAAGTAATTGTGAAAGTGGAAAGGAAGTTAGCGTGGTGAGCGGCTAAATATAACGGAGTTTTATCAATATTTGAATCAATCGTTAGAGAAGACCGTTATTGGCTATTTTTGTTTAATTACAAGAAAAATAATATTTAATAGTAAAGTCGCCTTTACTGTGGTAAGTTAAGGCGATACGCATGACAGAAGACAGAGACATAGAGAAAACGGAAGACAAAACTGATTATGGGCTAGGAAATCAGGAGAAAGCGACCGAAAAACCTCGATGGTTGAGAGCTATTGAACTGGTTAGAACTGATGAGGATCAGGATTCGGTTGCTTTTCGATGTAAATACTGTCAATACACCTGGAATACTAAATCTGAAAGAGCCTATGTGAGCTGTCCCAATTGCCACAGGCAGACCAAATTCAAAGAAGGGGCTCTCGATCGAATTCAAATAAAAGGTGAAGTGGCTTCTCTTTTACTCGAATTGACGGAAGAGAAAGAAGAAGATGTAGGAA
>JBMCEH010000069.1:0-5412 GCA_048620775.1 Candidatus Natronoplasma sp.
CTAGGATGCATATACAACATCTCAGAAGAATATCCTGGAAAGTTCAAACATACCATACCGAAGATCATCGACTTTTTAGATTCAGATAACATAAAGATCAGATCGAACGCAGCTGCAGTTTTAACACAGATAGGAAGAGAATATCCTGAAAGATTGAAAGTCAAACTGGAAGATATAGTAAAGTACTTGAAAAGCAGCGATATAGAACTGAAGATAAACGCGATAGGACTCCTTGGAAGGTTAGCAGAAAATGACGCTTCGTTAGTTGAACCTTATTTCGATGAGATCACAGAATTATTAGAATATGATAACCTAGACCTACTAAGAAACTCTCTGATCACTATATACCACATCACAGAGGAACATCCGGAACATCTAGAAGATATCAAAGGTACTTTGGTACAGTTACTAGACAGCGAACACGATGAATTAAAAGGGATGTCTTTAGGAGTCATGACCAATTTCAAAAATCTAGATTTAAGCCATTCCACGATCAGGAAGATAGAACGTTACAGTGATGATCCAAAAGAGATAGTGAGCGAAAATGCGAAAGAGGTTCTAAAACTCATAGATCCATATTAACTACAATAACAATCACAACAATACGGGTCAACTATTTCAACAGATATATTCACAGGCATCAATTTTTATCTAAAAACGTAAGATGGACCGCTAGCACAGGAAAGGAGCGTTAGTCCGAAGCGGAGAGGGATGACATATAGGACGGCAGACCAACTCCCGTCCTATTATTGGGACAGTTGTCCTATTAATGGGACAATATTTATATACATACCGCAAGGATCACCCTGTATGAGTTCGGGTTTCATTAATGATAAGTCACTGACGATCATAAAATATCTATTCCGTAACTTTGATTCATCACCTCATATGAGAGGTATCGCTAGGGATACGGGTGTGAGTAAAAGTACTACCAGTAGGATACTATCTAAATTGTATGAGAACGATGTCGTAACTAAACACGAACAGGGAAACCAGACTTTTTTCGCTTTAAATCTAGATAATATGATCGTGGTCAATCACTGCGCTTTATCACTGGCATTGGAATTTGATCGTATCAAACGATCCCGTCCCTCATTACATAAACAATTGAAATCTTTCGTAGACTCATGTGAGAACATCAGCGGTATCCACTCCATAGTTCTCTTTGGAAGTGCTGCAAGAGGAGAGCACGGGAAAAAAAGTGATCTGGACCTGCTAGTATTGATGGATGATCTTAACGAAACCAAGAAAATAGAACAGATCAGCTCAGCCATAAACGCATCTTATTCGCACAACATATCACCTACGACTATCACACCGGATTCCTTCCTAACTGAACTCAGGAACGGTAATTTGTTATATCTAACCATACTCAAAGAAGGAATACCGGTATATGGTTCTGAAAACTACCTTAGGATCGCATTCAAACATATGAGAGAGATAATATGAGATTTTTAAATCGATGCATAGAAGAAATAGAAGGTGGTCTAAAAGAAGTAGATCCAGACGATTCTCTAGCGGAAAAATATTTGATCAGAGCGAGACATCATTTCAGACTCGGGAATAAATTGATCGAGGATTCCGATAGTTTTCTCGAAAACAACGATGTAGACCCAGGGTCTCTTAATGATATCAACACATTGAGTACTAAGATCAACGACGAAACTGAAATGCTGTTTTACGATTGGGCTATAATAGCATCCTATTATGGAATATACCACTCCATACTCGCTCTGCTTATCTCCATAGGTTACACCAGTAAAAATCATTCTTGTGCCATCGCAGCCCTTGAGCACTTTTTCTACAGGAAGAATGATAAGCTTGAAAATAGGAAGATATTCGTTATTCAGAAGTTAAGAGCGGTGGAAAAACGGATGGTAGACGATGCCTGGACAATGAAGGATAGACGAGAAAAAACGGCCTATGGGATAGCTTTGTCCACTGAACGTTTTCAAGCTGAAGAAAGCCTAGAAGAAGGTAGATGGTTTCTGGAGAATGTGGTAAACCTCATCGATCAAATAAGAAAAGTACCTCCAAATGAAAGGGTAGAAAGATATAATGTTTAGATCTTATTGACTTTTAGAGTATCATCCCTCAGCTCTTCTTTGTCATGATAGTGCCCTATCTATACACGTATGTCATCCAACTTGTTTATCACGCTATCCATTTCGATCTCACAAAAAATACATGGTGTTTAAACTTCATAATCTCTTCCTCAAACCCTCTATTTTCAAGTGAACTTCCGTCCTTTGAAGTGCATCGCCTTCACCAATCACTCAAACCTAGTCTCGCCTTCTGAAAAGATCATCATCTACGAATACCAACATGGTTCCTAGTTCTGAAGGTCCGTTAAAGACCACTCTTCTGAAAAGTCTACATCCTTCGCAGGGAGAGCTTTTCTCGTCCTATCGAAGAATGTTTCGATGTTGTTTTGTTCTTTTTCGATGTAGCCAGCTAGTTCCTCTTCGATGACCTTCTTCAGAGATTCTTTGACCACTTCGTCCCACTTGAATCTTCCGTTTCCCACGGCCTCTTTCCAGTCCCAATACCTCGGCAGCATATCGGGTCTTTCCCATTCCTTACCTGTAAAGAATGTCACCGATTGTACCAACCTCATCTTTACAGATTGTGACAAGTCATCTCTTCTCAGCATGTCGATCAGTATCGAGGAGGCTTTCTCCTGGTCAGCGTAGATGGCTCTTTCCAAAACCGCTGAAGCCCATATAGCTTGATCCTCTTCGATGGCTTTTTCCAGCACACCATCAAGATCGAAGTCGGGATGGTCGAAACCCCATCCAAGGGCGAAGGAGTCTTCCCATTCTACGTCTACTGCGTCATAGAACTTAGCTAGATATTCCAGCGCTTCTACGGGGATATCTTTTACCCCTTTTTCCGTTCTAGTCGATATAATCATCCTTTCGACGACGTTCTCTATCGGCACGTTGTCTATCACTTTGTCGTTCTCAAACCCATACTTGTCAATAAGTTCCAAGACGAAGGGCCATCCTTCTTCTTCAGCGAACTCGTGCAGCAGTTCACACATATCTTCACGTGCTTCATCTGAGATCTTTCTGAACAGATCACCACTTTTATCCAATCCCATGGATCGGTTCAGTCTCTCTTGATAGAGGTCCATGACCGAATACACCTTTTCTTTAGTGTCTACCTTCTCTATTTTTTTGGATATCTCTTTTCCTGACTCTCTAAGCCTTTTTTTCGATCTTTCTTCCTCCCTAGCTCGTTCTTTCAATTCCTTAACATCCTCTTTCCGCTCAGTCCAGCATGTATGACATACATAACAGTTTTTAAGTTTATGACTGGTGGTCGGTTTTCCACATATCTCGCATTTCTGCATGGTTTAACCTAAAAAAAGCTAGATTAAATCATTTTTGCCGGAGGTTCAACAAAACATTTATTCGTCGCTTAACATCTATACTTGGTCAGGAGCGTGTTCCGATAGGAAAAGAAGATGATGAAGCGGAAGATTTTTACAAAAAACAGATCCAGGAATTCGAAAATGCTTGGGAGGAATTCTTTACAGACAAAGCCGATCCAGAAACCGAGGAAGAAGCCCTAAAACAGCAGGAAGAGTTCGTCCGATGGTATAATAAGGTGAGAGAACAGTCCAATACTGATATGAATCCAGAAGAGATGGGAATGGGAGCGTTCAGTTTCGAGCGAGACCTAACCAACTTTGACCGCCTGATGGAAGCGGATGCCCTTATGGAAGAGGAAAGATTCAAAGAGGCAAAAGAGATAGCCGATGAGGTGTTGGAAACTGATCCTAATGATCGAGATGCTTTCTTCATATCGGTACAAGCGAGTATCTCTGAAGGAGATTACACCACCGCGATGGACTTGCTCGAAGAACGGAAAGAACTCTATCCTGAAGATCCGTACCTCTTCATCCAGCTAGCTGAAATTCATCTTCTGAAATTTGATTTTCTCTCAGCACTAAAGAAAGTTGAAAAAGCATTGGAATTGGAACCCGATCTCTTCGATGCTATGATCTTGAAAGCACAGATATTCGACATGTTGGACGATGAAAGGTTCGAAGAGACTATCAAAAAAGCCCGAGAGTTGAACGAGCAACGCACGGAACTTTTTCTCGATCAATACCGGATCGATCCCTTTTTTTGTAAAACGGAAGAAGACCGTATGATTTCTATGATCAACGATGCAACTCACCTCTTGAAGTCTGAAGAAACAAAAGAAGCTAAAGAGTTAATATCGGATATCAGGGATATGGATACCACAGATATATTCAAAAATATGATAGACAAGGCAGAACTGGAATGTTTAATGATGGAGGGTGAAGAGGAAAAAGTAGGATCCATAGTAAAGGAACGTTTAGAAGAAGATCTAGAAGATATACTTTCCCTTTTTTTACTCGGCTAAGCTGGCTCATTCGAGGAGAGATAACGAAAAAGCTCTGGAAAGAGTAGATAAGGTCATATCAATGGCGGAAGAAGAGAATGAGAAATCAGATGGTCTTTTTGAATACTACGGGTTCAAAGCATCTGTGCTCGAATCCATGGGAGAAGGATCTTCAAAAGAATGGTACGAGAAGGCTAGAAAAAGTGAAGAAGAATCTCTTGAAAGCATAAAGGCAGGATTCGAAGAAGCAGGCATCCCTTTTAAGATAGAAGACGACATGATCAATATCCCTAGTCCTTCACATGAAAGGGCGAATAAAGATAGAAAGAATCAGGATAAAAAAGATGAAAGGAAAGAAAAGTCATTAGATGAATTTGTCTAGATTAAGCAAGGTTCCAATACCCTGCAAAAAAAAGATTTATAGTTCATGATCGTGTTAGATAAAATGGTGCGGGCGAGACCACGTAGGAAACAGTGGGCTTAGCAGGATGAGATCCCACGGCAGACCTTTAGATCGACTCCATTCCCTAACGGGACGCTTCTGAATGTGACAAAACCCTCATCCATTTTATCTATTCTTGAAAGAAAATAAGTGAATATAATCTCGTCCTATCCGTTGGAGGTTTCACTCATCACCTAAATTATCTATTCCCAAACAGGTTAAAAAGTACATCACAACCTAAATAATGCACTATAAACGAAATCATTTATATATTAATTCGTTATTATTGCATAATACCATGCTGTTAGAATCTGATCTGCGTATCCTTTCAGCCCTCAATACTCCCGCAACCATCACAACCTTGAGTGATATCACAGGATACAGCCTCAGCTATATATCAGAACGGATAACCCGCCTTGAAGAGCTTGAACTCATCGCAGTAGTCCGGGAAGGACGTTCGAAAAAGATCCGTGCACTCCCTACCACTGTGTTTGAAACCTACAAAGACTTAACTTCACGTCACTCCCATATCGATCTCCCCTCTTTGATCTCTCCTTCCATGCTTCAGGTATGCTGGTTCCTAGATAGACCTA
>JBMCEH010000070.1:0-5360 GCA_048620775.1 Candidatus Natronoplasma sp.
GAACAGTTCGATAGTTTCCATAACAGTCAAATTATTGAATAAACTATCGCCTTGAAACTGGATCCCTAAATATGGTTTTATATCATGCAGTTCCTTTTTTTTCAGGTCGTCATCGAAAACTTGTTTATCAAAAAAATTTATTTTCCCTTCATCCGGTCTCCGTACGAAGCACAACGTTTCCAAAAGACTGGTCTTTCCAGAACTATTACCTCCTCCAAGAAGTACTACCTCTCCCTGACAAATCTCAAATGATATGTCCTCAAGTTTGAAACCGTCTATATTGTTCCCAAGCCTTTCGACTTCTAGATATTTTCGCATTTTGTTCACAGTAGATAACTCGCTTTTAAATCAAAAAGATAAAAAAAGGTTTTTGTTGTTTTTGTGTAGTTTCACTCTTTACTGCTCTTTCTTATAGTAGACTGCAACAGCTACGACCGCACCGAGTGTCAACAACGCTAGAGTGAATCCCGGGGTGTCCTCATCGTCTTCGTCTTCCTCTTGCGCGTCTTCCATGTTCTCCTCTGCTTCTTCATCGTCCATCGATTCCATCTGCATATCTTCCATGTCAACCATCTGACCGATTTCGTCGCCTATCTCACCGCCCATAGTCATCTCCTGTGAGACTATGAAACCTTCATCACCAGAATACATCATCTGGAACGAAGCTTCCTGTTGTTGGGCTAACGTTATGTTTTCGTCCATGCCGAATTCAAGGATATAGGCACTAGTGGTGTCACCGTTGTGAAGTACGATCTCCTTTCTCCCGGTACACTTCATAGGTAATTCGATCTCCTCGGTGGTCTCTACGATATCTCCTTCATCCAGCCCTTCTTCGTCTTCCGTATCTAAGTCTTCGAGTATTATCGGGAATTCCTGGTCTAAATCATCTTCGATCTGCTCGATCTGGTCCTGCAACTCCTCCGGCAGTTCCTCATCATCTACCTCTATTATACCCTCGTAGCTGCCTGACGCGGTCATCGTCGATTCAGCGGTCCAACTGGTCTCTTCTTCTATGGGGAATTGGAACATATCTAAAGCGGGATCGAATTCCATCTGGAGCTGCATGCTTGCTTCAGCAGAGATGCCACCTGAGAAGTCCTCGTATTCCATGGTCATCGTTCCATTCTCATAATCACTTTCCTGTGACGGGAAGTTTTCTACACTGAACTCAGCAGAAAATTCCAGGTTATACTCCATCTCTATCTGCTCGATAGCGAGATCCTCGTCGTAGTGAACGGTTCCTTCTATATCCACCATAAAGAAGATCTCTCCTTCCGCTGAAATAGTCTTGGTCTCCATCGGAGGTTCCTCATCACTGTCATGTTCGCCTTCTTCAGGCATCTCTGCAGTCATCTCAAAACTTCCTGAAGCTTCAATACCTCCACCTGCTTTTATCTCCATCACATATCCATCGTCGTTCACTTCTGTTACCTCGTAGATCTGGTAAAAGCCCACTTCACCGTCGATAGAATAATCGATCTCTTCTATTTCTTCCTGTTGGTCTACCGTCTGGTTTATCATCTCATCTGCCTGACTTAAGCCAGGAGAAAAGATATCCTCTATATCTCCTTCGGCTCCCATAGCCCAAGAGTCACCTTCTTCCCACTCCGGTTTTTCGGCCTGGGCAGAAGTTGGCATTGGAACTAACAGAGAAGTTATCAATAGGCTCACTAATACTACGATTCCGATTCTTTTCATTTGGTCATACATATTCTCACTTTTCCTGTAACAATACATCAGAGAACTACTTATTTTTTTGGGTCATCATAATACTAGTCTGAGCGCGATTGATCCTATTACTGTCAAACAAAAATTATTTTAGCCCAGAAATCCTTCTACATCCATGATATATTTAGGTCCAGGGGGCACACCCCACGGTGTAAAAGGCACGAAAGACAGCATGGAATACCTCGCAGAAGAGGGGTTAAATGCGATGGAAGTGCAGTTCGTGAGGGGAGCAAGGATGAAAGAATCAACTGCAAAAGAGATCGGGAAGGAAGCGGAACAACATGAGATAATGCTCAGCATCCACGCTCCATATTACATAAACTTGAACTCAGAGAAACAAGAAACCATCGAGAAGAGTAAGGAACGGATCATGAAAAGCGCTAGATTGGGCGATATCATGGGAGCATGGATCATCACTGTGCACGCAGGTTACTATTCAGGTATGTCTAGCGAGGAAGCCACCCAGATGATAGGTGACGGCGTGGTTGAATGCGCGGAAAAGATAAAAGAGGAAGATCTTGCTGTCAAGATAGGTCTAGAACAGATGGGTAAAGAGAAGAGTTGGGGAACACTAGATGAGATAGAAAAGGTTATGGAAAGAACGGATGTGGCTGTTCCTGTTCTGGATTTCGCGCATTATCATGCTAGATTCGACGGTGCCCTAGAAAAAGAGGAAGACTTTAGAGAACTGATGGAAAAGTACGAGTCCATCTCTACAGGCCATCTACATTCACATTTCTCCTCAATAGAATACACGGATAAAGGAGAAAAAGAACACCTGAACGTCGAAGAGCACGAACCCGACTTTAGAAAGCTAGCACCGATCCTAAAAGAAAAAGATTACGATGTAACCGTGATCTGCGAAACTCCCGAATTGGACAGAGACAGTCTTCGCATGAAAGAGATATTAGGTCTATGATACAACGAGAACTCACCTAGACTTTTCTACAGTAGAAATGCCGTCTCTCTTTTCTACGCGGAAAACAACGTCGGCAAGATTTACTATCTCGTTCTCGTGGGAAACGATGATCACTTGATCCGCAGAGACCTTCTTGACAACGTCCTTCAACCGGGTCAACTGTTCCCTGCTGAAGCCGGTAGTTGGTTCATCTAAAACCAAAAGATTGCTCTCTAAACCAAGCTCTTTTTTGATCATGTTGTTGAACGCCAGGCGGTAAGCTAGAGCGACCGATGTTCTTTCACCTCCGCTCAGGTCGTCTACTGTGGTTTCATTACCCTGCACAGTTATTATAGGGGAAAATTTTTCATCCAACCTTGAACTTATATCCGCCTCGTCCAGGATCTCATCGAACCACATCCGAAAGAAACGGCCGAACTCCGATCTAATCTGAGCTAAACGGTGCTCTTCTATATTCTTTATCGTCTCCTTGAGTTCATTGGATATCCAGGATTTGAAACTCTTCAGTTCCTCCGCCTCTCTCCGGCTTTCTTTCTTTTCCTCAAGCTCAATTTTGGTTTCTTCTATCTCTTCTTTCAGTCTTTTTATATCCGTCTTCAAATGGGTTTTCTTTTCCTCCAGGCGGCTCTTCTCCTGGATCAATTCTTCATATCTTTCCTTAACCTCTTCGTGTTTTTCCTTCGAGTATTTTTCTTCAAGTTCTCCCAGTTCCTCAACAGCTTTATTTTTCTCCTCTTCTTTAACAGCAAGTTCCTCTCTAGTTTTCTCTTCTTTACGCATCAGCTCTCCTTTATTCTTCAACCTCTCCTTGATCTCTATGTACTCTTCTTTGAAACTCTCTAGTTCTTCCTTTTCATCCTTCAATCTTTCTAGGTCCTCTTCACCATATTTAAAGGAGTCGATCTTTTGCTCCAACCCTTTCAACCGTTCTTCCAAATCTGCGATATCTTCTTCAAGCCCTTCCTTTCCTTCTATTTCCTTTTCCAATCTCTTGACCTCTTTCCTCTTATGATCCAGCTCTTTATCTTTTTCTTCAGTTTTTCTGATCTTTTCCGATAGATCTTCGAGTTCTTCGTTCAATCTTTCCTTCTCTTTTTCCAAACTATTTTTATCTTCCTTCAATTCCTGCTCCTTTTCTTTCAGATCGTTCAATATCTCTTCAAGATGTTCTTCATCCAAGGGTTGCTTACATTTGGGACATTCCTTCTCACCTTCCAGGTCGGAGAACTCTTCTAACTCTTTTTCTATACCCTTCAGTTCTTTATCTATCGACCTTATATCTCCTCTTAAAGCACTGATCTTTTCTCTCAGCTCACTTCTCTCTTCTTTAAGATCTTCTAATTCTTCAACTTCCTCCTCGAGTTCTTCGATATCTTCCTTCAACTCGTTAACTTCGCTCTCTTTTTTCTCCAAACCTTTGATTTCCTTCTCTTTTGCTTCTAATCTTAGTTCTAGATTTTCTTTCTTGCTTTCTTTCTTGCCCTTTTTGTTGAGTTCTTCTCTAACCTTTTCGTGCTTCTCCTCTACGCTCTCGCATTCCTCCTTTTTCTTTCGGACCTCATCCAATCTCTGTTCATCTTCTTCTATACGCTCTAACTCGTCTTCGATCTCTTCAAGTTCCTTTTTCAGAGAAGATATATTATCCTCTATTCTCTTCCTTTCGCTTTTCAGATCCTTTATCTTTTCTTCCAATCCTTCAAGCTCTTCTTTCTCTTCGATCGTCTTTTCCATCTCATCTCTGCAGGATTCTATTTTTTCTCCGACTTCCATTCTTTCCTCTTTTTTCTCCTCTAATTCTTCTTTTTTCTCTTCTCTATCCTCTTCCAACTGCTCTATCTTCTCTGCTTTGACCTCGAGCTTTCCTATCTCATTCTTCAAACCGTTCCTGACGATCTTGACGTTCTCTGCAGCTCGTTTATAATCCTCTAGATTGAACACCTTCCGTATAGATCCCAATCTTTCCTCTTCATTCATGGACAAGATCTCTTTCATCCTTTCCTGTGGTGTGTAGATACCCATGTGGAAGGTCTCTACTTTTCCACTAGATGATTCTCTCAGGCCGAGAAGATCCACAACGAACTCTCTCATCTCGGTCCATGAAAGTTCCATCCTCCTGCCGTCGGTCTCCATGTAGGACTCCTTTGCCCAATCACTGCTCCTCTCTTTGACCGAGCGGAAGACCGTGTAATTTTTTCCTTTCACCTCGAAATTCAGCTCGACGCTGGCTTTCTTCTCACCGTGCCTCAAGATCTTATCGTAAAAATTCTGCTGCGTAGCCCCGAACAGCGCGAATTCCAAAGCATATAATATGGATGATTTACCTGAACCGATGTCGCCCTGGAAAAGAAGAACCCCGTCTTCGAAATCGATATCTTGATGCTTGTAACTCCTTATGTTCTCTATCTCCATGCTTTCAAGTTTCATGGTCAGTCCCCTCCAAAATCGGTCAGAGAGATCTGACCATCCTTACTTTTTTCCACTTCTTCCTCGCTCTTTCTTTCTTTTTCTCTCTCTTCACTTCCCTCTTCATCTTCTTCATACTCGTACTCCTCTCTTCTCTTTATCAACTCCCAAGAAGCGTTCCATATCCTGTTCTCATAATCGTTGTAAGTTTCACCGTCCTTCTGATCGCTTTTCAGAATGCTCAAGAGTTCTTCTTGGAAATTAACAGGTATATCGCTTTCTCCACTAGATTCTTCAAGCAGCCTAGCTT
>JBMCEH010000071.1:0-5182 GCA_048620775.1 Candidatus Natronoplasma sp.
TTTTTCCCGCGTTCACACTCCCGCTGTAAAGCAGCCGGTCAGCCTCGGAACTCATTTTTTTACCTCCTTTCTTATTTTTACGTACCAACTTTCACAAGTTCAAACGATTTACCGTACTCGTACGCGTGCGTACCTGGGCGCGCAATAAATTGTAAAAAGTGTGAATTCTGTGACATTTTATTAAAATTCAAAGTTATGAAAATGAAACCAATAGATAGAATACAACAGTCACACAAAAAGACATCATTGATTTCAGAATTTTTGTGACCTTGTTCTCCATTCCTAAACATCGTTACCTCGCTTTCCTGTATATCTGAATCTAAAGGTGAAAAAATCATCGTGTGGTCCTCTTTTTCTCCGTACCGATCGAACTGGTAATTCAACAACTCAATCATCTTCGATTTCACTACCATCGAGTTCCTCAACCTTCACTGTATTTTTCTAGCGCGTCTTATTTTACTCATGCTTCGGCAGTTGAATTTTCATCCTCATCTATTTCAATACCTGTTACTTCTATTATGGCCTTAGCTTGCGCCCTGACAGTTTTAGTCCTACCGTGTTTAGCCACCACTTCCAACACATCCTCATTTTCTCTAGCCCATTTCTTAAGATCACTCATCTATACCACCTCTTTGACTTTCCCAAAGGGCTAATGCTTCTATCAACAACTCTTCTATTCCTACATCTTCTTCTTTCTCTTCCGTCAATTCGAGTAAAAGAGAAGCCACTTCGCCTTCTACTTGAAGTCTATCAAGAGCCCCTTCCTTGAATTTGGTCTGTCTGTAGCAATTGGGACAGCTCACATAGGCTCTTTCAGATTTAGTGTTCCAGGTGTATTGGCAGTACTTACATCGAAAAGCAACCGCGTCCTGGTCCTCATCAGTTCCAACCAATTCAATAGCCCTCATCCATCGAGGTCTTTCGGTCGCCTTCTCCTGACTTCCTAGCTCATAATCAGTTTTGTCTTCCGATTTTTCTACGTCTCTGTCTTTTATCATTTGTATCTCCTTGACTTGCCACAGTAAAGGGTGGCATTTTATTAATTATTTAGTATTCTTGTCGCATTACGAGAATGATAGAGAACTTCTTGTAATGCGATGAACTGACAATAATCCCTCTAAAGGACCAATCTGATATTGATGAAACAGCGAAACCTCTCTTATATTTAGCCGCCCACCACGATAACTTCCTTTACTCCTGCACAACAATCCAGTTCTAGCACAGAGAAGTAGGACCTGTAATCAACTAGAACCCAATATGTCTTCGATCTCAGCTTCCTTTCTATCATATCTCAAAGGAACTTTTCTTCCCCTCAGAAGATCCAGCATCTTCCAAATCGATACATCGGCTATTTCCGCAGCCTTTTCTAGTGAAACTTTTTTTTTCCATGTACATCTCTACAGCTTTCTTCTTCTTTCAGACCCTCAGCTATGAGCTGCCGGATCACGGTAGAACGGTCTTCCATCCTTTCTTCAGGTAGATCTTACAGATCTGTCAGCAACACAGACAGAGCAACCATAGAGGTACCACGCTCACGATTCTTCCATCGATCCTCCACTCATCATAGATATCTTCAGTAACCAGAAATAGCTGAAACTCCTTCGCCATCTTTAAAAGATTCTTCGCATCTCTTTCATCCAAATTCGAAGAATATTTCACTTCAAAAGCTTTTCTGTTTTCAGGTAGTACTATGTCCACTTCAGGTTCTCTATTGAATCTCGGTCGTTCAATCTTCTTGAGATGGTTGAAGGCTATCGTTTCAGCCTTCAATCCTTCGTCAGCTTTCCAGAGGTTTGCGAACGAATGGTCCGAAACGTACATCTTCGGATTTTTTCTCAAAGATTTGATATGATCGTCTTCCCATGGAAGGCTTTTCTCTATCAAAAAGGAATCTTCTAGATACTGAAGATAGTCTTTTACAGTCCGATATTGTGTATCGAGATCGTTCGATAGATTGGAATAATTGAGTTTCTGGCCCGACCTTGCAGATATCTCTCTAAATATACCCTTGAGTACGTCTGTTCTCTTTACTGTGAAGATCTCCACGATATCCCTAAAAAAGATGAGGTCCAAGATCTGCTTGAGATATTCTTTAGAGTCCTCTTCATAGATCTCGGGAAAACCTCCTTTTCCCATATACTTTTTGAATTTGATCCTGTGAAGAGACGCGTCTTCAGGATAGGAGAGAGCATCAATATCTACCTTTGGGACATCTACCTGTTCATATCTGAGATACTCTTTGAAAGAGAAGGGATCCAACTTTGATATATCTATCCTTCCAACGAGACTTTCGCCCGCGCCCTTTGTGATATTCATCGAGGATGACCCAGTGATGACAAATTTCATATCTAGATCTTTGTCCTGAAAACTTTTTAGATGATTTCCCCAATCATCCACTTTCTGTATTTCGTCAAAAAAAAAGTATACTTTTTCTTCAAAAGAACTGTAGGGCTCCTCGAGTATCTCCTCGGAAAACGTCTTTATCAAGGTCCTGATGTCCACTTCTTCTGCTAGATCGAAAGAGAAATAACATATCCTTTCCGATTCCATTTCATCCAAAAGTTTGTTTATGATGAGTCGAAGAAGGGTAGTTTTACCGGTTCTTCTAAGACCGATCATCGCACTTATCTCTTCCTTTTCTAGTTCGTCGAACAGATCATCTTGGATATCCCTTTCGACCACTTTATCAGGTAAAGGTACATCTTCACCCTTCCACCACGGATTTTCCAACCTCAATTCTTCTATCAATTCCTGTTTGTTCATACTTTATGATTGCAATCACCACATTTATATTTTTCCTTTTAATGTAGTTACTACAAAAGTCTATGCTTTCTTATTGGAGTACATACAAATTCTTTAGAACCCAAACTTATCCAGTAAGAAAAACTGACCACTCATTCTCCCGTAGAAATTAAGAGAAAATCATATCCGACCAGATCAACTAGACTCTAATATGTCTTCGATCTCGGCTTCAGCTTCCTTTCTCCCGTACCTCAAAGGTACTTTTCTTTCTCTAAGAAGATCCAACATTTTCCATATCGACACATCGGCAATTTCGGCAGCCTTTTCTAGTGAAACCTTTTTCTCCATGTACATCTCTACAGCTTTTTTTTAGAACTATCTCCTAATACTTCCTGTAACCCTTTCCACGTTTTAGTCCCTCTATCACTTTAACCGCTTTATCGGATTCATCTACAGTGTAGATCACCCTATAATCACCTACTCTCAGCCTGTATTTAGTTGGATCCGTACCTGACAATTTTTTGATATCCGCTCCCGAGCGAGGTTCGTACGGACCTTCTTCCAACTCTTCAAGAGAATCTTTGACTCTCTTTTTTAACTGATCGTCTAATCTCTCCAATTGTTTTTGGAAAGTGGTAGAAATGAGGATCTGGTAACTCATATCAGAGTTCCTCTAAGGGTTTGAAGTCGTCTTCTTCAAGTATCCTGTTCCATCTATCATCGAGTTTTTCTATCTTCTTCTCTTCGATCAAGGATTGGATGATATCATCATAACTCTCCCCTTTCTCCCCCAATCTCCGGAGTATCTCCTTAGTCTCTTTGGAAACGGCTACGGTTGTCTTCTCCATCTATAACACCTATAAGTTATATATCTATCATATGACTTATAAAGATTTTGTATCAGAGAGCCTTTCAGTCTTTTAGTGATTTGGGGATTTCTTGAAAGTTTTTGGTCTATGAATGATCCTATGACGGATTTAGGATATCATGTCAATCTTCGAGATCATTAAAAATCTTGACGATCTCCTTTAGAGCAGCCCTTGTAAAGAAGGCTCTTCTAAGGTTATCTCTCAGAATTTAGTCCTCCACTACAATTCCAATTCAGGCATCTTTTCTTTTAATTCCTCCTTAATCTCTTCATCCTCTACATCCTCTTCCAAGGCTTTTAAGACCCTTTTGTAGACCTTGTCCTCCATATCAGAGTATATTGAATCGAGTCCTTCCTCACTAGTTTCAACCTTATCAAAAGAATCTACAGATAATGCTTGTCCACATCTATTGCAAAAGCTATCCTCCCTAGCTACTGTTTCATCACACCGTGGACAATTATCAGGTATGAGCTTCGCCTCCTTCGTATTCTCTTCATCTTCGATGCCGTGAAGCCGGGCATAGTCAGAGTCTATATCTCTACCTGACAAGTGAGTGTATCTAGCGGGAACATCGCTTCCCTGGACCCAACCGAACCATTCACACATTTGTGCTTCAGTAAATCGAGTGGCCATGTAGGTAGCCCTACTATGTCTGAAGTTGTGAGGATTGACAGGCTTTTCGACATCTGACCTCTCTCTTATCTCTTTTAGCATCTTTCTGATGGAGGGATAGCTCATTTTCTTTCCCTCATTAACCTTACCTATATTGACCCATAAAGGCGCTTCTTTGTTCTCTCTATCAGGATGATCTTCTAACCATTTTTTGAGATAGGGGACCGATTCAATGAGTGGTAGTCTACGGGATCCCGTCTTTCCCTCTACCACGATTTTAAAACCATGTTTGTGGTCCTCTATGGAACCTATAGTTAGATCTATGAGTTCTCCTATCCTCCCCCCTGTTTCCCACAAAAGAGCTATCAGGGCCTTGTCACGGGAGTTCAAAGCGTTCTTGGTAAGTTCCTCTATATCTTCCTCTACTAACATCTCTTCTGGAAGTTTGTTATTGTTTTGATCATGATTTATTTCCAACCAATCGATGCATTTAGGATATTCTCCTCCACCTACCCATTTGAAAAACCTCTTCAGAAGAACCTTGTAATCGTACTTAGTGGTATCGTTAATATCTTCTCTTCTTTTAATCCAAAGTACTACATCTTCAATATCCGTCTTTTCCGCCTCGTCAAAAGGAACATCCAATTCTTTAGCCAGTTTTGGAAGCTTAGAGAGGTATTTGTATCTTCTCGCTTGACTATAGTCGTTCAATTCCAAATTCCTATCAAAATCTAAAATATCTTCTATATGGGAATCTAACAAATCTTTGTTTTCTTTTAATCTCTCCTTTGCACTCTCTATTTGCCCGTCGTAACTCTGCGTTGGCATCTTATCATTTTACTATAAAGGACACCCTATTTATCCCTTCCGGCTTTTAACCTGTTTAAATATGTTTTTGAAAGCTCACCCCCAGCTTATCTTGACCTTGTAAGTATTTCTATCCTAACACTATTCTTGTA
>JBMCEH010000072.1:0-5176 GCA_048620775.1 Candidatus Natronoplasma sp.
ATTCTCTACTTCTTTCTCCACCCTTTCCTTGCTGATGAATAGCCCTATTACAGCACCACCGAAGAGTTTGATTTTTTCTTTAAAACTCATCTCATCGATCAATCTTTTCAAAACGATCTGTGCCGGAAGATCGATGAAAGCCACCTTTGAGTTTATCTCTTCTGCTGTCTCCACTGCAGTGATCATCTCTTGCCCTACTTGAACTCCGAATTTTTTGGCTATGCGTTTCTGTACCAGTTGAAGAAGCCTATAGATCAAAGGGACTTTTCCTCTTTCACCTTCACCCCTCCTCCTAAGAGCTTCGTACCTCTGTCTATCCAACTCCACCGCAACCACATTCGGACTTCTCTCCTTGATTTCTCTTTCGATCCTATCCGAGATGTCAAAAACATGGGCAGAGCCGATTAGGGTGATCATCGTGAGTGCATCTCGGAGGACTATATAAAAAAGTGTCGTTGGGTCACGTATTGCATCAATCCTTTTATTAAGGACCTGCAAAATTACACCGTATGGTGATGGACATGATCCCTTCATTGTCATTCAAAAATCAGAATTTGGTTATAGTCAAGGAGAGTTCCTACGAAAGATTCTCTTACGATGACATGCAAATAGACCTTTGGGGTGCTTTCAAAGAGTTGGATGGTTATGATAAAATATATTTTCTAGATCTAGACGGTATCGAGTTCAACAGACCTCAAACCGATATAATAAGAAAAGCCAGTACTAGTAAAGAGGTGTGGGCCGATATCGGAGCGCGAAACGCGGAAGGCATAACGGACGCATTCATCGCGGGAGCCGATAAAGCGGTCCTATCCACAAAAACAGTGGAATCCTTCGAAGAGATCGAAAGATCGATAGAATTGAGTGAGGATCTCATATTGTGTGTGGATTACAAAGACGGTCTTATATCCCCCTCTGAGGAGATCAGAGAGATGGGTATCAGAAATTTGACAACATCCTGCATCGAGAGGGGCATAGAGAAGGTGGTCTTCAATAATCTATCAAATAGAAGGTTCGATGAAAAGGGACTGAGAAAGATGCCGATAGGTGATTACCAATTGTACATAGGAGGTATATCTCTTGATAGGGTGGATTATGTAGATCATGAAAATTTACAGGATTTCATTCTAAAGTTCAGGGAGGCGGTAACATATCAGAAGAGTTGAAAAAAGCACTAGCCTTTATATTCCAGAAAGAAGGTGAGGAGATAATCAAGGAGGATTTTATCTACACACAATCCGTAGACATGGAATGGTTCTCCTCTGAACGCGCTAGGGAGGTAATAGACAGGGCTCTAGAATCTGATCTAATAAAGATGAGAGAAGATAAGATCTTGGTAAATTTTGATTATAAAACTGTGGATATCCCTATGGGGTTCGAACCTTCAGAAGATATCTTTGAGGAGAAGAAAAAGGATCTATTTCAAGCCCTGCTTAGTGAGATGGTGGAAAAAACTGACTTTTCAAAACAGGAGATAATGTCAAAAGTAAACGAAAAACAAGATCGGTTGAATATAGAGATCACTACCGCCGTGTTATTAGTTGCTCGAGAATATGATATCCCAATGAAGAATCGAGATCAACGCATAGAAGATATTTCAAAAAGTATAAGAGACAAAGGATGAACTGGAAAAAGCGGGCATGGCGTCGATAGTCACTTTTAAGTATGAGAAGGTATATGAGAGGAATCCAAGATTTACTTTAAACACACAAGTGTAATTATCGGAGGTAAAAAAAATGTCAAGGATGCACAGCCCTAAAAAGGGAAAATCAGGCTCTACTAGACCTCATCTTGAAGAGAACCCCGATTGGGTACGAGTAGATGAAGATGAAATAAGAGATTCGATAGTCAATTTGGCAAAGAAAGGTGAGACCGCCAGCCAGATAGGGATAACTCTGCGCGACCAATATGGAGTTCCCAACGTGGAACTGGCCATCGGAGAAAGCATCACAGAAGTTATGGAAGCGAACGATCTCAGGTCTGAAATACCCGAGGACCTTTTGGCACTCATGGAAAAAGCCGTTGATTTGAAGGACCATCTTGAAGAGCATCCTAAGGACAAATCTAACAGAAAATCATTGAGACTGGTCGAATCGAAGATCAGGCGCCTCGTTGACTACTACAAGGAACATGGTGAACTAGAAGAGGACTGGAGATACTCTATGGACAAGGCGGAGATACTGACCCAATAAAAATGAAACGGGAGTGGAAGGGAATTTGTTTGACATTCCCGAGGATTTAGAAAAAAAATTAGAAAGAGCTACCTCTATCCTCAAGAGGCATGATAAATTCAGATTGATCACCCACTATGATGCAGACGGGATTTCTGCTAGTGCTGTTATATCTAAAACCGTGATGAAATATCATAAAGGTTTTCATACTGTTTTCATGGATTCCTTCCCAGAAAAAATACCTAGCGGCTATCCTATAATCTTTACTGACATAGGTAACAGTTATCTAGATCGTATATCGGAATTAGAAGAAGACGTGATAGTTTTAGACCATCATGAAGTTAGGAATCATGACTCAAGTATTCCAGAAGTGGAAAATAAAGTTTTCATCAACCCTCACGATCACGGTATAGATGGAGCTCAGGAGGTGAGCGGAGGTACCCTTGCATTGTTGTCAGCTGTGAGTTATGACAGCGCTAACTTGGAAGAGGCCGTCTTCGGTCTTGCAGGGGCGGCGGCGGATAAACAGGCTATTGGCGGTTTCACCGGTTTGAATCTAGAAATATTGAAAAAGTCGGTTGATAAAGGCTACTTAGAAAAAGAAACTAGATTATTCATAGACGGAGAGAATGTACAGGATGCTTTGATGAAAGCCTGTGACCCATACTTTCCTGGGATAAGCGGCGAAAAGAAGAGAATCAGGAATATATTGCAGGACCTTGAGATCGATCCTGACGCTAGATTAGGATCCATAAACGCTGAGAAGAAAAGGAAATTGAACAGCTTGTTGGTCCTATCTCTTTTAAAAAAAGACATCCCAGCAGATGTGATAGAGTCTATCTATGGAACACATTACGTTTCTTCCCAGGATGATCTAGAAGTTGATATACTTTATAAGATACTTAACTCATGTGCAAGGAATGGTCAACCCGGGCTCGGCCTTTCCTTCTGTTTGGGGGATGAAAAGGCCTTTGAAGAGTCGAAAGGGATCAGAAATCGGCATAGAAAAGAAATGATAAATAAATTGAAAAATTTGGAGGAAAAAGTAGAAAGAAAGAAGAATATCCAGTATTTCTATGAGGAAAAAAAGACGATGAAGGGAGAACTAGCGGGTTTGGGGATGTTATATCTACTGAAGCAGGATATGCCAGTTTTAGGTATCACAGAATTGGATGATGATGTAGATATCTCCGCTAGAGCTAATAAACGTTTGGTTGAGCAAGGACTTGACATGGGAGAAATCTGTGAAAGATTAGCTGGAAGATTTGGTGGGAATGGCGGTGGGCATGACATAGCAGCGGGTGCAACGATAGAAAGACAAAATATCGAAAGATTTTTGAAGAGGATGGATGATGAGGTTGGCAAAGCACTCGAAAAAGCCTGAAATACCGAAGATTTTATATTTCATATTATTGTTCCTATGTTCAATCATAGCAAAATAAAAATGGGGTTCTAGATTGCCGTTTGGTATAAGCAAAGATAAAGTAAAAAAAGAAATCGAGGAAAAGATATCTAAGGTAGACGAAAGTAACCCTTCTGCTGCTTTTTCTGAATATATGGATTTGATGGATTATATTATTGAAAAGGAAAACAAGGTTGGCGATAGTGAATTCGTTGCCGAGAAGTTGAACGAGATAGGTGAAAAATTGATCGAGATGGGAGAAAACATGAAAGCGATACAGTGCTTCGAAAAATCTCTGAACAGAGTTCCAAACAACATCGAAACTCTCATCAAAAAGGGAGAAGCCTACATGAAGATGGACGAAGAGAAAGAATACGCGCTCAATTGTTTCAATAAGGTCTTACGAAAGGACCGTGGTAATGAAAAAGCGATGTTGAATAAAGCTAATGTATTTCGTCTTTTAGGCCAGGATTCTAAAGCGAAAGAAACTTTCGGAGAATTGTTAGAAAAAGATCCTTCAAATATATCGAAGATCCATAAACTGGTAAAGCAAAATCCTGATGATCCACTTTTATGGAAGATCGAAGCCGATTATTTTGAAGAAGAGGGCAAAATAGAAAAAGCCATCAAAGCTTATGAGAAAGTTTTGACCTTGGAACCGGAAAACGAAGATGCTATTGAGAAAATTGTGGAATTGGCTTCCGAAGATGTTTCAAAGGCCAAAGAACAGGTCAAAAAGTTGGAGGAAAGAGGAGAGGACTCTTTGGCAAAGAAATTATATGAAAAGATTTTAGAGATAAATCCCGAAGATTTAGAGATAATAGAAAAGTTACTTTCCTTCGAACCTGAAAGTGTCGAACTGCTAGAAAAGAAGGCCCAACAGCTTGAAGAGATGGGAGAGATCGAGGAAGCAAAAGAAACCTATAGAAAATATTTTGAACTTGAAGATGACATCATAGGATATTACGATAAAGCTTTAGAGCTTGATCCAGAGGACATAGATCTGCTGTACGAAAAAGGAGAACTGTTTTACAATAAAAAAGAATTTAAAGAAGCTCTAGAGACCTACGACCGATTGTTTGAACTTGGAGAAAATGATTCTGACCTCTGGCATAACAAGGCAGCCTGTTTTTACCATCTGGAAAGATACGAAGAAGCAATAGATGCTTTCGACCAAGCTCTCCAAATAGATGAAGACGACCTTGAAGCCTGGTCCAATAAAGGTCTCGTCCGCTACGAGATGGGAGAATACGAAAAGGCGATGGACAATTTCAATGAAGTGGTCAAAAGGGATCAAAACTATCCTCAAGCGTGGTACTATAAAAGCATGTTGAGTGCGCAGGAAGGAGAAGAGAAGAAGGCAAGGAACTTCTTGAAGAGAGCGATAGACCTTGATCAAACATTTAAACAGAAAGCGAAAAAAGAAGAATGTTTCGAGAAATATAAAAATAAAGAATCGTTTAAAAAATTGTTATCTTAGATGATGAATAAAGTTGAGATCGCAGAAGGCCTATTTTTGACATCGAGTTACTGTGCTTGGTACAAAAAGAGAAATTCAGTATTTCTAACAGATCTCCATCTGGGTTACGAATCAGTTCAAAGG
>JBMCEH010000073.1:0-5138 GCA_048620775.1 Candidatus Natronoplasma sp.
TCATTTACATATGAAAAAATATCATGAGGTTTTCTACTAAGCCCCAAATTCAAAAGATATATATAGATTAGTGCTTTTATTGACTGACTGTCAGTCAGGAGGCAACCATGAAACAAAAAGAAGGCCTATTCGATTATTTTCCCTCTGCGATCAGCGGCAACCCTAAGAAGATAATCGTATCGATCATCATATTCACCCTTATCATGGGATATTTTGCTTCTCAAATGGAGATGGAGACTAGGGAAGAATCTTTTGAACCTGAAACTGAAAAAGCCGAATGGTTGACCGAAATTCAGGAAGATTTTGGAAGAATAGGTGAAGCTGTTCAAATAGCTTTTATGGCGGATGAGGGGAATGTATTCAATAAAACTGTCATGGAGGATATGTTACGTACCAAGGAAGCTATTCTTACTAGTGAAAAAATAAATCGGACTTTGATGTTCACAGATGAGATACCTGATGGGATGACTACTCTAGCAGATACTTTGATTAGAGCTAATGTGACCTTGGAACTTGAAGAGATACTGATGAAACAGTCTATGGAGATATCAGGTATGACCAATTCTATGGAGAACCAGAGTGCTATGTATTCAAAAAGGTATTCTTCTTTAGATAATGTCTCTAAATTGGTCTATTCTCAGCAGGCACATGTAGTAGAAAATGCCACCACGCAATTAATATCGATGGCTAACATAAATTCTAATCCCCAAACTTGGGCCGTCCTAGGGGAATACGGGAGCGAATTCTATGAACTCACCAATGTCATAAGAGAAGAGCCGTCTAATGCAAGTAAAATTATCACCCTTTCAGAAGAATTGATTTATAAATTAGAACAGGACACCTTCACACCTGGAGCGGATCAAGAGCATTTTATCGGACTCCTAGAGGGTATGAAAAACAACGTCATGAATACCGCGGGTGGTGATCTTTATGGTAACAATCTACTTAGTTTCCTGCGGTTCATCGAAATAAGCGAATATCTGGATCACTTAGAGATGGATTTTACCTTTCAGACTAAAACACCTTCCATAGATATGTCGTTAGAAGAGAAAAAAGAGAAACTAGAGAACATGACCGATGAAGATATTAAGAAGACTGTAAAAGATACTATCAACCACGACCCTGAGCCACTTAAAGAGAGTATAAATGAAACGATAAAGAACTTGGACGATGGAAGGGATAACAGTGAACAATCGGTGAATACATTGAATAAAACGAATCAAACACTTTCTGATTTGATAGGTTATTACAGTGAAAATTACAGTGAAGAAAATCAAGTCAGAGTTCTAGATTCACTCGGCGAATATCAAATATCTGTAGTTGAAAATAAAACGATGATCGAACAACGATTACAGCCGATGCTCGAATCATTGAGAAACTGGGTTAGGTCTGCGTCATTTCTCCCTAACCTGGTAGAAAAATTGGGTGGGGCTATAACCAGAACGGTCAGCCGTGACTTTCAAAGAGTGGATATCAGAGCGAAAAGCACTATATCTCTCGTACAGATGAACTCTTCAATAGAACGTGATCTCAGAAGAGAAGCTCAAAAAGAGATGATAACCATCAGTGATGACAATAGCTTCAACTCAACTAATAAAGTCTTCGCCCAGCAGGTGATGATGGAAGAGATAGAAGATAGCTCTAATAGAAGTATGAACACTTTGTTGCCTATCGCTTTCATCTTCGTTGTAATCGTACTCTTCATAGTTTACCGCACAGCCATCGAGACAATTCTGAGCTTACTTTCACTCTCATTCGCGGTAATTTGGACATTTGGTTTTGGAGTTATTCTAGGCTACGAGTTCAATCCGATGATAATCGCAGTTCCTATATTGATCACTGGGCTGGTTATAGACTACGGGATACACGTGATCATGCGTTATAGGGAGGAAAAGGAGAAAGGGAAAAAGAACTCTATTTCTACTATGATCGCAATATCTACAGTAGGTGGGGCATTATTATTGACATCTTTGACAACTGCAATAGGATTCTTATCAAATACTTTCAGTAATCTTACGGCGATGGTGCAATTTGGAGTTCTAGCCGCTGTAGGTATCACGTCTAGTTTCATCTTGATGGTAGCTTTCCTCCCTTCTGTGATACAGTTAGTAGAGAATTTGAGAGATAAAAGAGGTGAAGAGAACGACACTACATCATCGAAAGGGATTGTAAGAAAGGAAAAGAGTCTGATAAGTTCTATATTGTCTAAATCAACCGATGCATCAGATAGACATCCATGGATAGTACTTTTCGTTGTGGTATTGATCACGCTCTCTAGTTTTTACGGCCTTATCAATATAGATACGACATTCGAGATGAGAGATTTTCTACCTGAAGATAGTTCTCAGAGTGAAAATATAAAATACATAGAAGACAACTTCAATATAAGCACTTCTTATGTCTACATCATGAGTGAAGGTGAGCTCACAGATCCTAATTACCTTAGGGCAGTGGATAAGACCATCCAGAATGCTAAAGACAGCGAGATGGTGAGAGTAGAAGAGGGAGTTACGTCTCCGATAACCGTATTGAGGGACTATGGGATGGCAGTAGAAGGGAGTATGAACTACGATCCCGAAATAGTGGAAAATTTCACCGCGAGCAATATACCCGAAACTGTGGAAGGATGGGATGATGTAGAAGAGAGTGATATGTCTTCAGATGATGTTTCCCAGCTCTATGATCTCCTATATGAAAAAGATGTCAGCAGAAGAGCTATCAGTAATGTTTTATATAGAGACGATGAAGGATCTTACAAAAAGGGAGTTATAAGGCTCAGAGAGAACAACGAAAAGATAACAGATGATCTTGACAATGCTAAGGTATTGGATGAAGAACTTCATGATGATTCTAAGCCTTTGAGAGAAGCGGGTTATTCTACAATGATCACAAGCGGAAGCATAATGGGACAGGAGACCACATCAGAACTCAACAATACTCAAAGAAACTCACTCATAGCAACTATCATAATAGTGGGTATTTTACTTACCCTTGTCTTCTATTATCTTCATGGTTCTAAAGTACTCGGTGCTTTAACCACCCTACCAGTTGCTTTGGTAACCATTTGGATCATCGGTACTATGTATCTGATGGGTGTTTCATTGAATGTCATGACTGTGAGTATCACCGCCTTGACAGTAGGTATGGGTATAGATTATAGCATCCATATCACGCATAGATTTACTGAGGAGAAGGCAGAGGAGGACAATCTCTACGATGCGATGCATGATACGGTGCAGAACACTGGAGCAGCTCTCTTCGGTTCTGCAGCAACTACAGTAGGAGCGTTCGGCATCCTCGCAACATCTGATATACTCCCTCTCTCACAATTTGGATATATAACTGCATTAGCTATAGCATACAGTTTCTTGGTGGCGGTGTTCGTTCTCCCGTCCGCTTTAATGCTCTGGGCCAAATGCTGTAAAGATGACTAAAGAAATTGTCCGCATCGGCTTAAAAAAACCGATGAATTTCACTTACCGATAGGAGAGTTAAGATGAGAAAGGATCCAGATGATAGGAAGCAGGAACTGATCGATGCTGCAGAGAATTTGTTCTCTAAAGTCGGATTCAAGGAGACTTCTGTGGACGACATCTGCGATGAAGTAGGCGTTGCTCATGGATTGTTCTATTACTATTTTGATTCAAAAGAAGACGTTATCAAAGCTATAACGGAGAGGCTAATTGCTGAATTAGAGACAAAGCTAGAAGAGATCGTGGAAGATACGGAGATGCAGGCAGATGAAAAATTCAAGAGTTTTTTGGATATTTCCCTTCAAAGGAGGAAGGAGAAAACATATCTTCTTTCGTTTTCTTCGAAAAAAGAGTCTCCGGAACTATATTACAGCTTGTATGATGAGACGGTTGAAATGCTCACCCCATACATGACCAAGATAGTTGAGCAAGGCATTGATGAGGGGATTTTCAATACAGATTATCCTGAACAGACCATACGATTTTGGCTCAAGGGTAGGCTTTTTCTCACAGGTGAAGATCAAGTCGTTAGGGAAGGTATGTATGAAGATATGATAGCTGAAGCCTTCATGGTTGAACGGCTATTGGACAGCGAAAAAAGAGTTTTGACCCGTTTTTACAAGGAAAAAGAAGAGGAGATAAAGGCGTTCTTGCAGGCTGCTAAGAGGGAGGAAAGAAAGTGAAAGGGAGGACCTTTCTGTTCGAACTGCGCAGTAGATGGAAAGGTCTTACAATATTTTTGATAATCGTTATATTAATAATGGCCGGTTACGTGCAGATTTTTCCCTCGGTAAGTGAGCCGTTTGAGGAAGATCTCGAAGGAGCGGAGAATATAGAGATAGAAGTCGACGAAGAAACAGAAAATATCAGTTTAAATTGGGAGCATTGGGATGATATGAAAGCTGATCCTGATCATAACTACACAATTATTGTAAACTTTATCCCAAATATGGTACAACCGATATACAGGAGTGAAAACATAACTGAACCTAGGTTCGTTTTTCATCCTTCGATGCTTTTAGAAGAGGATGAGAACTCTGAGGTGTTGATGAAATTAGAAGATGAAGAGGAACCGGAACTTTACTTTGCTGTAGTTGGCGTTAAAGAAGATTTGAGCCGAGAATTTATCGGAATGCGAAGTAATGTAGAGAGAACTAATGTTTTTGAGGAAATGATGGGTACAGACTGGACCGATATAGGAGACTTTATCGCCATGCTTTACAACATGTGGTTTATACTTTTGGTAGGACTTTATTTGGCTTATATATCGGTGAACACTGTTACTAAAGATTTTGAGGAGAGAAGAATGGACATCATCTTTTCCACTCCAATTTCTAGAAGACAATATTTGCTGGAAAAATTTTCTTCTCTAGGTTTTTACACCTTTTTACTACTCTCTTTGACTGCTTTAGCTATGATTGGGTCCGTATATTCTCTAGGAGAATTGGGACAGTTGTCAACGTCTGTCTTATTTTTATCGTTGATTCTGTCGTGGCCTTTGTTTCTTGTATTGATCGCCGTGAGTTTGTTGGTGTCTGTATACTTCAAAAGTTCTCGCACTGCTGTCGGCATGGCTTTCTTTTTCATCTTTGTTCAGTACGCTTTTCACTTGGTCGCAGATATGGCCGAGACTTTAGAAGTAGTTAAACCTTATACCCTTATAAC
>JBMCEH010000074.1:0-5009 GCA_048620775.1 Candidatus Natronoplasma sp.
CTTTAAGCCCCGCTCCTTCAAACTTTTGGCCTGTGGAGCATCCATCCATAAAAATTTAAATAATGACTTTCTTTTCTTTTCCTCATGAGTCGATATCGATCGGGCCCTTTGTACTTAAAAATTTAATTATGGGAGATCACCCATGATATTTGAGATCATAATTTTGTTGATAGCCGGGTGGGGCGCTGGGATAATAACTGGACTTATAGGAGCCAGTGCTGTTGCACTGGTCATCCCCATGTTGATGATATTCCTTAATTATGACGCCTATACAGCCATAGGGATAGCCTTGGCGATAGATGTTTTTGCTTCCTCGATCGCCGCTTACACCTATGGAAAACACGGTAACACGGACCTGAAAGATGGATTACAGATGGCTGCTGCCTCTATCACAGGGGCGTTCATAGGGAGCTGGCTTTCATCACCGATACCTTCTACCCAATTGGGGGGGACCAGCGGTTTTATAACCATGTGTATAGGGATAGCCTTCTTGATAGAGCCAAACACTGAAACCGGAAAAGATATCTTAAATATGGAAATGATCCAAACTGTACAAAGTAGGCTCAAAAAAAGAAAAAATATCTCAGCTGTTTTTTTGGGGTTGGGTATCGGTATCGTATCAGGAGTGATAGGGGCCGGGGGAGGTCTGATGTTCCTTATCGCCCTGGTAGTCGTATTAGATTTTCCAATCCATAAAGCGGTGGGAACATCGGTGATCATCATGATCTTCACTGCCTTCTCGGGAGCTTTAGGCCATATATATTATGGAGATATCATGTTCACCGCTATTCTAGTCGGTAGTATAGGCGGTGTCATCGGGGCTAGGTCTTCCTCTACATTTGCCAATTTAGCGAGCGAAAAAAAGTTGAAAAGGACGGTCGGGCTCGTCTTTATGGTGATGGGAAGCTCCCTCGTCGTGATGGAACTGTTGTTTTAAGTTCAATTTATCCTTTTACTTTTGATCTTCTGAGCAGTCTTATATACCTCTTCTAACCGCTTTCCGCTCTCTCTATCATCGTGAGGGATATGGCCCAAGAGATCATCACTTATTTCTGGTTGTGTACGCAGCGTCTGGAGGGTCTTCTCAGCGCAGTCTTTAGGATCGTGCTCAAAGAGTAAACCATTAGTTCCATGGTCCACTATCTCCGGTATGACGCCATGATCCAGACCTACAACGGGTGTACCAGTGGCTAAAGCTTCCAGCATCACTAGGCCTAAAGTCTCAAAAGTAGATGCAAATAGGAATGCATCAGCTGCTCCGTAGTATTCAGGAAGCTCCTCTTCGGGTACAAATCCAGTGAAAGTTACCACATCATCTAAACCCTTCTCTGCAACGAGAGTTTCAAAATAGGATTTTGCTGGTCCATCCCCTACGATGAAGAGTCTCACGTTGGGTTTTTCTTCCCTTATGTGAGGTAATGACTGGATGATCAAATCTAAATTTTTTTCTTTAGATATCCTTCCCACGTGGAGAAGGAGGGTCTTATCTTCCAGACCCCACTTTTTCCTGATTTTATCCCCATCGACCTCTCTATTGTAGCGGCTCCTATCGATCCCTGGAGCTACAACCGCTGAGTGATGCATATCTTGGCACTCTTCTTTCAATTCTTTTAGAGTTTGATTACTCGGAGCGATGACGGCGTCGCTTCTCCTCAACAGATACCGGAGGTATATCCAGAGTAACCTTTTTAAAAGCCCGCTATGCAGATTTACCGGAGAATAATGTAAGGCGTCGGTTATCCAGGTATGAAAGTTGAAAACACAGGGCAATTCTAAAGATTTAGATGCGATCATCGCCCTTAAGGCCATGAATCCCACAGCATGATTGTGTATTACATCTATGTCCTTTTCTATCAACAGCTTTTGAGTTCTACCGGTGGGATATAAGGCCATCCTGTAATCTGGGTAGGGACTGAAAGTTTTAGATTTGAAAAGAAAAACATGATCGTCTCTTTCTGAAACCTTATTTTTTTCTCCAGGTGCGAAAACGTAAATCTCATGTCCTAATTCCTCTAAACCCTCCCTAAACCTTATGATAGAATTGACCACGCCATCCATAGTCGGCAGCCAAGTGTCAGTTACCATGGCTATCTTCATTCCTTTACCTCCAAACGATAAAAATATTTGGCACCTTCCTTTACTGATAGTTGATATAATGATCGGTCTATTTTTACATATGACCTTACCAAGTTTGAATATATAAATCTAATGGGGGATCATTGATAATATTATATCTATCAAGAATATTTTTATATGATAAATCTCTTAAAGGGAAAGAATAGATTTAATTTACCAGATAAGCAAGAATTGGAAAAGCAGATCACCATGGTTAGAAAAAAAAATAAAGTCTTTTGCATCGGCCTATCCAAGACGGCTACCACCACTCTCACTGAAGCTCTTAAGATCCTCGGATATAAAGCGAAGCATTTTCCCATACGGCTTGTAAAATATGATGAAGACGGTTTAGGTCTAGATATATCTGGTGTTGAAAAATACGATGCTCTCTCTGATCTGCCGGTGGTGAGATGTTATAAAGACTTAGACAGGATTTTCGTTGACTCGAAATTCATCCTTACCACCAGGGATATAGATGAGTGGTTGGATTCCTGTAGAAGACATTTTTGGCCCGGTCAAATACTCAAAGGTGATTTCTGGTTCAATCAGCTTCATCGAGATATTTACGGCACTATAGATTATGATGAAGAAAAATTTAGAACAAGCTATAAAGAGCATAAGAAAGAAGTCCTTTCCTATTTTTCTGGGAGGAGAGAGGATCTCCTGCTAATGGACGTAACCGATGGAGACGGTTGGAAAAAATTATGTTCATTTTTGGACGAACCGATACCAGATAAAGATTTTCCAGAAAAAAATTGCTTATACAGCAGGATCTTTAAGATCTTTGACATACAGAAGTTCAGATGATTTGATTATCTGATGAGATCCGCCTCACCTTATATCCCAAAACTCACTTTATTTTTTGATAAGATCGAGGATACACCCCTACGGTTATCACGTATTTGTTCTCGAATATCTGTACATCTTCGATATTTATATTTTCCTTGCTTTTTATCTGAAAAGAGAATTCATTGAACTCTTCGTTGGTATTGAATTCGAACATCATCTTCTCTTTTTCGAAGGATTCTTTGGGCTTTTCCGTTATCTTTTTCTGGAACGCTTCTACGGTTTTTATCGCTTCTTCGACACTGTCCACGTCAGGAACCGTTTCCTCGACCTCTTCGCCCTCCTCTTCGGTCACCACTTTCTGCTCATCTCTTTCCTTCAACTCTTTCCGTATGGTCAAGAGGAGTTCTCCTGTATCCCAAGGTTTTTCTATATATTGATCTATGTCAGCCTTGTTGATCGCCTCTTTCGCCACGTTGAGGTCCCCTTCACCAGTTATCATGAATCTGAGAGTTCTAGGAGACTTCTCCTTCACCTTTTTGAGAAATTCGATCCCGTCCATCTGGGGCATCTGGTAATCCGAGAGTATTATATCGTAATCTGTTTCCCTCACGTGTTTCAAACCGTATTTACCGTTTGTAGCTATGGTCACATCATACTCCATATTTTTCGCTACTTCCAAGGTCCTTTTGAGAAGTTTCAATACCTCCGTATCGTCATCCACTATCAGGACGTTGTAGACTTTTTTCCCTTCTGATTTCTCGTCTTCTCTTTTCACATCTAAAGTAATGTAAACTCGTTATAAAAAACTGTCGTAGAAAAACAGTCTCATGCCTTTTTCAGATGTACATCGAACCTCGCTCCTCCTAACTCAGAGTCTTTCACTTTTATGTTTCCCCCGTATATCTCCATCAATGTTTTCACCAAAAAGAGACCCAGACCGGTGCCTCTCTCCTCGTCGGTGGTGTAACCTTTCTGGAATATAGTCCCCCTCTTATCTTCGGGTATGCCCTTGCCGTCGTCCTCGATGGCACATATGATTTCATCCTCACTCTTTTCAGCGGATATCCTGATCTTTGTTCCCTCGGCATACTTCACTGAATTTTCTATTATGTTCGAAAAGACTTCTTTCAACAGAGGCCCGGCCGTGACCGAGCAGTCTCCGATGCATCTGATATTCATCTCCAATTCGATATCGCCTATCTGACTTTCTTTTTCTCGGACAAGGTTATCGATCATGCTCTCGAGTTCGATCTCCTGCAGCTCTTCATCCTGGGCCTCTCTGAGAGTCCTTATCTTCTCTATGAGTTCGATACTGTTTTTCACACCCTTCTTGGCCTTGTCTAGATACTCTTCCGCCTTATCGGAAAGTTCAGAGTCCATCTTCATGAGTTCATGATAACCGTCGATGGTCTGTATCTTGTTCCTTATGTCGTGTCGGAGTAGAGAATGTAAGAATTGTTCCCTCTCCTCTGCCTCTTTCCTTTCTGAGATGTCCTGTATAAATGCTACCGTGCCGTTCATCTTTCCTTCGGCATCGAAGTAGGGTGTAGCCCCCAATGTTACATGAATGAATGTTCCGTCCTGTCTCATCAACTTGGTTTCGTACACCTCGCTTTCACCCTCTTTTCTTTCATCCGTCTTCTCAGATAACCTTTGATATTCTTCTTCCGTTGTCAGTTCTGCTATGTTTTTTCCTACCAGCTCTTCTTTAGTATATCCCAACATATTGGCAAAGTGTCGATTGACGAACAGTATATTGTCTTCAAAATCGGAGATGCCTACACCAACGATGGAGTTCTCTATCAAGGATTTGTATCTTTTTTTGCTTTCCTCCAAACTTTTTTTCCTCTCTCTTTGGTCGATCATGTTCGCGAGTATACCAGCAACAGCCTCGATGAGATCTTTTTCTTCTTTTAAAAAAGGCCCTATATCTTCTTCTGGCCTTTCCTCCTTATAATACACATGTATCGATCCCCTGGTTTCACCATCTACTGTGATATTACTATCAAGTTTCCACCTGCTCTCCTCGTAACCCTCGCTTTTGAATTTCTCGTCATCAAAAATTATCTTAGCCGCAGTGGTTTTAGGGTATTGAAACGATCTTG
>JBMCEH010000075.1:0-4968 GCA_048620775.1 Candidatus Natronoplasma sp.
GTTAAAAGGGAGTGCAGGACCTCTTCATGATCTCCGTTCAATTCGCCCGGGCTCAGAGTTTTGACTACCATCCCCTCTTGATCTTTATCTAACAATATTATGAGAGGTTCTTCCATTTTTTCCATCTTTTCCGAGATCACTTTCAGAAGAGCAGAGCCGTTGTCTTTCAACATCTTATGGTCTGAGATGATCATATCAAAATCCCCATCTCCCAGCAATCTTAAGGCTCCCTCAGGCGTAGATGCAGTTACAACCTTCAATCTTTCCTCCCTTGAATCTAGAACTTCTTTCGTCCAATCCAACATGTCAGGGTCCTCACTTATCACGAACACATCCATACACATCTTACTCCTGAGACGACGTTTCTTCGTTCTGTTTCGGGGGGCACTTGTACCCATCCAATCCTTTGAGGCTCTTGACTCGTTTTTCCACCGCATCAACATACTTTTCCCCTTGATTCGATCCTTTCTAGGTACCTGTCTATGGATGTCAAAAGATCTCCGCTCTTTGAATCATCCTTGTTTTCCTCGTACAGGCGCTTCACTCGATTCAGACACTGGTAAAACTCCCTACAGTCTTTTTTGGGCATACTATCAGGAAAACCTGCCATGACAGTTTCTCTGTCCAACATCTTATCTACCTCCTCTCCTCTTGATGGCTTTCATCACCTGGTTTGTCTTCCAATCCTCACAGTTCACCATCAAAAAGCATCCCGATCTGTCACAGGAACTGCAGAGGCCGACATCTCTGCCGGTCACGACTCTTTCGTCTTCTCTCAAAAAGTATCTAGCCTCTCTTTCAGCCAACTTCAACGAGGGATACTCTACCGTGTGGCACCCATAGTTCTCGTCTCTACCAAAATCTCTGAGATAATAGCCGCTTCCGTTCTTCAGTATACCTATCTTCCTATCTCCTTTTTTCAGCACTTTAAGGGGCTCTTTCACATTTTTTTTGCCTCTCTCGCCCTTTTTCTCCCATCCCGTCTCAAGTCCCTCAAATCCTATATCGGTGTAATGCGAGATCTCTACGTCGGGGATCCGAACGTTATCAAATTTTTCTTTCCCTATCGACATCTTATCACACATATACATCCTTTTTGTATTTATTATATACTAGGAATGAATCGAATTGTCTATCGGGGTTCGATATATACATATATTTAGAAAAATGTTTTCTATATATCAGTTAGTAGAGGATGGGATCAGATGAAAATTCTTCTTCAACCGGGCCAAACGATCTTTTAGAAAATCTTTGTTTTTATAGAAGATACTGTAAAGGTTGACGAAAAGAAGCAGATGAACGAGTATGACCTCGGGGAAGTGTTCATTGAATGCGTTCAATATAAATACGTATTGAGTGCCATCTACCATGTAAGGTTGAAAAATCACCGGACCTATGAACAAGATCAATATCAAAGTACTGTAGATAAGCGAGAGGAATACCCCTAACTGTTTTACACCCTCGGATCCCAATCTTTTGAAAGTCACCTGCTGTTTGTAGAAATAGGTGGCGAGCAGTAAGAAAATTATACCACCAATGAAAGCAAGATGTACTATATGAAATCCCGCATACTTTTGAGTTCCTATCACCACTACGGAAGTCCCGTCTAGATAACTGAGGATAACGACCGGCACCAAAAATAAGAGAGTTATCGTAAAACTAGAGATCAATCCTAATGTTATGATGATATCCTTCTTGTACTTACTCAACAGCTGTTTCGTGTGTTTCAGATCGTCGGAAAATGCTTTGTTGTAGCCATGGCTATAGATCTCTTTTTCTAAGAATGTTTTCACGGAGGACTCGGTACTCATCGGTCTATCCCCCGGTTCTCCTCTTGATGGCTTTCATCACCTGATTTGACTTCCAATCCTCGCAATTCACCATGAAAGAGCATTGTGAACCTTCACAAGAACTGCAGAACCCGACATCTTCAGCTGTCACGACTTCTTCGTCTTTTCTCAAAAAGTGTCTAGCATCTCTTTCAGCCAACTTCAATGAGGGATACTCTACCGTGTAGCACCCATAGCTCTGATCCCTATCAAAATCTCGTAGGTAGTAGCCACTTCCGTTTTTCAGTATACCTATCTTCCTATCATCTTTTTTAAGAACTTTCAAAGGTTCTTTCACATTTTTTTTCTCATCCTGATCTATCTCTGGGATTCCAAAATGATCATCTAGAAAACGGGGCATCTCACCTCTACCGATTTTACCTTTATTTTTTCCCATCGACATCTTATCACGGTATACTTTACCCCCTTTGAGATTATTATATACTTTGAGTAAATCGAATTGTTTATCTGCTCACGATATATGTTGGTATCTAGATTTAGAAAAAATATATAGATAGCAGCCAGTAGGACTCCTTATTTAAAGAAGTGGTACACAACTCTCGAAAAAAGTGAACTATTGCACCGCTTAGAAAAAAGTCTCGGGCGGCTGAGGTCAATCTCTCTCTATAGCGCCCTTGTACAACTGGGAAAGTAGGAGGTATTGGGACAAAACGCTCTTTATCTTTTCTCTCGCGATCGATACGGCCTCGGACCTCTCCTTCAAAGAATACTTCTTAGAATGGATACCTTCGTGTCTCTCTAAGATCCCTCTTTCTTCTAGGTCGTGGAGGATAGGGTACATGGTTCCGGCACTTATCGAAAGACCGAACCTTTCTCTCAATTCGTCGATTATACCTTTTCCATGGATCTTCCCCTCGTTGGCGATCATCAGTATGCTCAGTTCTTCCAAACAGTTCTTCTGTATATCAGACCTGATCTTCTCTTCACTGATCAAACCCTCGAATCTTTTAGATAGGGTCTCCATCAAGTCTTCCGACTCCTTCAAATCAAAATCCTTTACCTGGCTTATCAACTGTTCGTTCATCACCCATTCAGTCACGTCGAAAAAGTTGACTATACTCTTTTTTGAATCCGGCAGTAAAGAGATCGAAACCAACATATCTTTCTCGTTCCCTTTTCTATCCTTCAGAACGGTGTGGTAACTGTCGGAGATTCTTTCGCTGGCCATGTTCTTGTAGGCGTATATCCTCTCCAACTTGTTTTCGTCCTCCTCCCGGATCAACGACGATATCCGTTCACCTTCGACCCTTTCCCTTCTCTTATTAACCATATCTAAAAATTTTTGGTTTGCCGTTTCCACCTTCATATCATGGGTGAGGACCACGGTAGGGTTGGGGCTGTATTCTAAGAGGTCTCTGTACATCTGCTCGGTTATCTTCTCAACTTCTTTGACTATCACATTCGCCAATATCTCGAACTGCGTTTTTTGGTCACCACTCTTCTGGAGGTATCTATCCGCACCTAGATTCAAAGCGTTCATCGCCACCTCCTCCCGTCCTCTGCCGGTCAAGATTATGAAGGGGATATCGCTCTTTTTCTCCTTTCTGATCTCCTCTAAAAATTCGATCCCGTCCATCTCTGGCATCTGATAATCTGAAACTATCGCATCGATATCTGCGTTCTCAAACAATTCCAACGCTTTTTTCGCAGAGTGAGCCGTGATCACGTTCATTTTTTGGTTCGCTCTTTCGAGGAATATCTCTCCCTGCTCTAAGAATCCAGGCTCATCATCCACGAACAACACTCTATATTCATCTTTTTTTCTCATCTACACGGCCTCCAAATCTTTTCGAGGGGGTAGCGTCACTCTTCATCACCCGTTGTGATAAGCGAAACCACATATTTTTCTTCTTCTTCCGTGTAACCGATAGTCATCATCACTGGACGAGCGCTGCGGTTGTCCGTCAAGACCCGGACAGGGAACTGATTCGGAACAACGTCTGGATTTTCCTTCACATTTTCGCTGTGTTCCTTCACCATCTCTTGATCATTTTTGACCACCAAATCCAATATATTGACACCTTTTAGATCCTTCCAATAATATTCCGTCAACGTTTTAAAACTCTCGTTTGAAAGGTGGATGTCCAGGTCCTCGTCTAGAAGGGCTATAGCGCTCTTGGTGGTTTCAAATATCTTCCGATAAAGTTTCTCCTTTTTTCTCAGTTCCTTTTTCGACCTGATCCTGTTGATGGAGTTGGAGAGATGAGATACCAAGAGCTCGGCCATCTTTAGATCTTCATCATCAAAATATCCCGGTATCTCAGAGATCGCCTGGAATACACCTATATCTTTCACCGGGAGACTGATTATAGAACGATAATGCTGGTTGTCCAGAAGAGGACCGGTGATATCTATCTCCGCTTCATCGGTATCATCGATGAGGAGGTCTTCTTCATCAGTCAATATATCTTCGTCTAAACTTCCTCCATAGAAGTCCTGCTCGGAAACATCTTCAAAACTCAAGTTGGATGATAACGCTCTGATCTCGTATTCTCCATCGATCTTTTCCGCTATACCGCAGTAATCGTAGTCCAATATCTCTTCTGCGGCTTCGATGGTGATCTCATATGCTTCGTCTTCGCTCTCACACGACATGAGTTCAGATGCTACACGGTGGAGTTCCTCGATCTTCCTTTTATTTTCCTCGAATTTTTTTTCTATCTCCCATCTCTCGTATTCCTGGGTTATGGCCTGAGCTAGCAGTTCATACTGGGTCGAAGCCGTACCGCTTTTCCTCAGATACCTATCAGCGCCTAAGTTCAAAGCCTCCATCGCCACCTCTTCTCGTCCCTTTCCAGTCAATATTATGAAGGGTATATCGAAACTTTCTTCTCGGAACCTTTCTAAGAATTCGATCCCGCTCATATCAGGCATCTGATGGTCGGACACGATGACGTCTATTGATGAGGTACCTTCTTTCAACACTTCCAAAGCATGTTCAGCTGACGGCACTCCTTGAACTTCAAATTCACTATTTTCCCTTTCCAAGAATATTTTGGCTTGCTCCCTCGTGCCTTCTTCGTCATCCACGAATAATATGTTCATCAGTTATACGCTCCTCTAACGCCCATACCCACGTTATAATTTTTATTTATAAGTTGTGTAGGGAGTCGAGTTC
>JBMCEH010000076.1:0-4831 GCA_048620775.1 Candidatus Natronoplasma sp.
CTCTCTGAACAGGACACCCCTCACAGGGTTCCTCTCTCCCATGCCATATCTCGTAACACTTCCGTCCTTCCAAATCTTCCGGCTCCTCATCCACGGAGTCACTAGCGGCTTGATTAGCCCACAAGACCTCGTGCTTCTCGTTCTGATAAACTATCAGTTCAGCGGTACTGTCAAGGATCTTGCTTTTTTCTCTTTCAGATCTCTCTAATTCTCTATTTTTTTCGAAGTATCCATATTCCTGCATTATCGCATCAGCCAAAACACCGAACTGCGCCTTTGGATCGCCGCCCTTCTGCAGATAACGATCAGCTCCAAGATTTAAAGCTTCCATCGCAACCTCTTCTCTACCTTTACCTGTAAAGATGATGAAGGGGATGTCACTCTCTCTTTCCTCTCTAACCTCTTCTAAAAATTCGAGTCCGTCCATATCTGGCATCTGATAATCTGAAACGATCACATCGAAATCTTCTTTCTCTAACAGTTCCAACGCCTTTCTTGGAGATTGAGCGGTGGTTACATCCAGTTTTTCTTCCTCTTTCTCCAAGAATATCTTAGCCTGATCTAATAAAGCAGGTTCATCGTCTACGTGCAATACCTTTATCGACCCGTTCATATATGCCTCTCTATATAACTTATATAAAGTATAATGCTTTAAGTCTATCCCTTTACCAACATCGTATCCGTTAGCTTTGGTATGGAGAAAACCCAAATGTTATATCTCTACAATACGTTAATTAAAATTGAAAAGGGATAGGTGTGAATGACATGGGTAAAATAAATGTTTTATTTGTAGACGACGAATCCGATATCCTGAAGCAGGGCAAAATATACATGGAAAGAGCGGATGAGAATCTGAAAGTCATCACGGAGGAATCGCCATCTCGGGCCCTTGAGCTGACCAAAGAAAAAGACTTCGATATCGTGATCTCTGACTATGAGATGGAAGAGATGACTGGAATCGACCTATTGAAAAAAGTTAGAGAAGAGGATGAAGAGATATTATTTGTGATGCTGACCGCTAAAGGCGATGTAGATATCGCGATCGAAGCCCTGAACTTGGGCGCAGACAAGTACTTTAAAAAAACGAAATCCCCAAGAGAACAATTTAGGGAGTTGGCGGAGGTGATCGAGACCCTTGTATCTAAAAAATATTCAAAAAAGTCTCAGATCGATTGGAGTTCATATCCTTCAGGTACTAAAGATCTTTTAAGAGACATGTTGAACGACGATATCCGATCGTTGAAACCTACCTGGAGCGAATCGCAGATCAAATATCCCAAGATATTAGAATATATGGACTTATCTCCTGAAAAGTCTTTGAATATGTTGAATGCACTCGTAGAGGACGATATCTTGGTGGAGAAGATCTATGATAGATACACTAAATGTAGGAACTGCGGGTCTGCTGAATTCAGATTCAAACTATTATGCCCTGGTTGTGGAAAGCCGAAGATAAGGAGAGAAAACCTTATCGAACACCTCGATTGCGGGTTCAATGGTCCAAAAAATGCTTTCGTAAGAACCACCGGAGAATATATCTGTCCAAAATGTGATAAAGAGTTGAAAGCCATCGGAGTCGATTACAAAAAGATGACAGACGTCTACATCTGTGATAGTTGCGAGGAAATATTCAGTAGTCCAGATCAAAAACTCGATTGCACAAGATGTGGTGACGATATGTTTTTAGATGAAGTCAAAAGCTTTCCTGCATTCGAATATCAGTTAAAGCCGACAAGGGAAGAGTGGCTTAAAAAACAGTTGGGGTAAAATCGATCACAATCACCTTACAGGCTCGAGGATATATCTATGAACAAGATCATATTAATACTGAACGGCATATTGATATACATTGTCTTAGCCCTATTGATATTATTTTTATGGTCTCTAGTCGTCCTCATCCTTTTGATCATCGCGTTAAGTGCATCAATTTATTTTTTCCTGACTTTCTATCTTACTAAAAAAAGCAGACATAAAAATATAAGCCATTATCCACCTCCCCTCCTTATCTTCAGTATAGGTCTCCCCATATCTATAGGGGTACTTCTTTTTTATATGGGGCTCTTCTCACCTATATTGTCCATACTGTTGACAAGTTTAACCTTCGTATTCTTCAACTATTTCTTCGCGATACCTTTAGCTATAAATCATCACCTTATGGAGCATGAAAGGGAGAAAAAAGTTCCTTCTTACCCATATATAAGCATAATGATACCCGCATATAACGAAGAAGGATATGTGGGGAGATGTATAGAATCCGTTCTTGAGGCTGACTATCCAGCGAGAAAGATGCAGATCATAGTGATAGATGATGGTAGTACCGATGGAACTCTCTCCGAAGCTAAAGAGTATGAGAAAAGTTCAAAGGATGATCAAGAATATGACGTGCAGGTTCTCTCTAAGGAGAACGGAGGGAAACATTCAGCTCTGAATTACGGTTCTATCTATGCCAAAGGTAAATATATATTCACTATAGACGCAGACAGCATAATCACCAGAAGATCCCTGAAATTGATGATCAGAAGATTTGAAGACTCTGATGATGTCGGTGCAGTAGCTAGTAACGTGAAGATCATAAATCGTGACAATTTTTTGACCTGGTGCCAGTCTCTCGAATATCTCATGAGTATAAATATATTCAGGAGCGCTCTAGATGCCTTCGGAACGGTATCTGTGGTACCGGGATGTTTAGGGGCTTTCAAAAAGAAATTTTTGGAAGATGGCGGTTTCTATGATCCCAATACTTTAACGGAAGATTTCGACACTACCGTGAAGATGAGGAAGTTAGGTAAGACGGTCCAGGCTAGTAGTGGTGCCGTGGTCTTTACTGAAGGACCGGATACCTGGAAAGATCTTTATAAACAGCGGCTGAGATGGAATATCGGTACTATCCAGACGATCTTGAAGCACAAAAATGTTTTTTTGAACTCCAGGTATGGACTACTTCGAAGCTTCGTCTTTCCACTTTTGCTCGTATCTATGTTTTTCCTCCCGATCGCCAATGTAGTCGTGCTCATATCCATCATACATGGTATACTGACAGGGCTGATTGTTGAAGTCACTATCATCTTTTTCTTTTTCAATCTTCTTATGATATTGACTTCTTCGATCGCTATCCAAGTGGGGGATGAAGATCCGAAACATCTACTATTTGTCCCCTTTCTTGTAGTAGGTTATATTCAGCTTCTCGATATGATCAAACTTAAGAGTCTATTGGACATGATAAGGGGAAAAGCGGTCTGGACGAGTCCGACCAGGATCAGAAAAAGGGAAGAGAGAAAAAAAGAGTGATATCTCTAATCATAGTGATCAAGATATCTTTTGTTTGGAGAAATTTTTGATATGAATCACAAGGTGATTAGCTCGGAGTTTCCAACAGCGAAAGAACGAACTTATTTACCTCGTCTGAATAGCCGAGGGTGACCACTACGTGTTTTTCTTCGTCTGTTTGGGTTATGACCTGCATATCGAATCGGACTGAAAAATTGTTTACTCTCTCTTTTAGCTCTTCACAATACTGTTCAACTCTAGGCACGTCCTGTTGAACGACCATCTCAAGGAAGTCTATATTTCCAATGTTCTCGTCGAAAAACCCGAACAATCTGTGGAATTTTTCGTTCGCCAACGAGACCTTCATATCTTCATCTATCAGTGCCATCGCGCTTCCAGTGGTTTCGAATATCTTCCGATAGAGTTTTTCCTTTCTCTCCAATTCTCTTTGGGCCTTGATCCTTTTTATCGCATTGGAAAGGTGAGATATCAGGAGTTCGGACATCTTCAGATCGTTCTCATCGAAGTATCCTGGTTCTTTTGAGATCATCTGGAATACACCTATATCATCTACAGGTAAACTGATGAGGGATCGAAAGTCGTGATCCTGTATGATCGGATTAGCTCTATCAGTCTTATTTATATCGTCTATCAAAAATTTTTCTTTATTCACCCAAGTATCTCTATCTATGCCACCTTCTTCTATAGCTCTCTCGGAAAGATTTTCAGGAGCCAGATTAGAAGTTATCGCCTTTCTCCTGAAAACTCCATCGATGGCTTCAGCTATACCGCAGTAATCGTAGTTCAGTATCTTTTCAGCGGCTTCCATGGTCAGCGAGTAGGCTTCTTCTTCCTCACTACAGGAGATCAACTTCGAGGCCACGTGATGAAGTTCCTCTATCTTCTTTCTGTGATCTTCAAGTTCTCTCTCCATCCTCCACCTATCGTACTCCCTACGTATCGCATCAACGAGGAGATCGAACATGGTATTTGGATCGCTCTCTTTTTTCAGGTATCCATCGGCTCCATGATTCATCGCTTCCATAGCGACTTCTTCTCTTCCTTTCCCTGTAAGTATGATGAACGGTGTGTCATAACCATCTCTTCTTAAGTCCTTCAAAAATTCTATCCCGTCCATGTCAGGCATGTAATAATCCGAGACGATCACATCGATATCTTTTTCCTCGAAGATCTGGAGTCCCTCCTGAGCGGAAGTCGCTGTGAACACTTCGATCTCAGGATTTTTTTTATTTATAAATCTCTCAGCCTGATCGAGCAATGCGACTTCGTCGTCTACGAAAAGAGTCTTTATCGACATTTTCCTCGATTACCTCCGATATACTGATAGATTTTTCTAAAAGTATAAAAAGGTTTACCTTGATAATCGTTCAAAATCTTAAAGATAGATCAAGCTACGTTCAACCTCACGTCAAATCTCGTGCCACCTGACTCAGAATTTTTGACTTCGATAGAATCTCCGTAGCTTTCGACCATCTCCTTCGTATCTACCACACTAACTATTTATAGATGAAAAATATAAGTTTAAACATGGGTCAGAAGGCTC
>JBMCEH010000077.1:0-4740 GCA_048620775.1 Candidatus Natronoplasma sp.
GGACAGTGCAATAGACTATGACTGAGCTTTTAGAGGAGTTGGAGGAAAAAAAGGAAAAGGCCAATCACCGGGCCGAAAAATACAAGAGACTCAGGGATGATAAGAACAAAGAAGCAAAAAAATGGGTAGAAAAGAGAGACGAGTATAACACTGAAGTAAAAAAAGCGATAGAAAAAGGTAACGAACTCAAAGAAAAAAGGAATGAATTGAACGAAAAAGTGAAAGAGTACAAGGAAAAAAGAGACGAACTCAATCAAAAAGTGAACAAGTTGTCTAAAGAACTCCAACAGGAAAAAGAAGAATTACTTCCTAGTGATGGTAAATCCATGCAACAATTGGAGAAAGAGATAGAAAATTTGGAGTACAAACAGATGACCAATGTTTTAACTCCAGAAGAAGAAAAAGAGATGATCGATAAGATATCCGAAAAGCAGCAGGAATTGGACGAAAAGAGACGATTGATCGAAGAGAACGAAAAGATAATGGAGCTCACTGAGGAGCTCGATGAGACAAAAGAAAAAGCCGAAGAATATCACAGCAAAGTTTCGGAACTCGCAGAAAAGGCCCAGAAAAAACATGACGAGATGCTAGAAAAGTTCGATAAGGCTGATGAAGTCAGGGAGAAAGCCGATGAAGCTCAGGTGAAATTCGTCAAAGCTAAAGAAAAGGGCGACGAATACCACGAAAAACATATAGAGGCGGTCAACGAGGTCAGAGATTACAGCAAGATAATATCCGGATTAAAGAAAAAACAGCGCAGGGCAAAGAGAGAAAAAGAAGAAACGGAAACGCAGAGAGAGGCAAAAGAACTTTATGAAAAATTCAAGAAAGGCGAGAAACTCGGTACTGATGACATAATGACGCTGCAGAAAGCCGGTCTTCTATGAACAAAGAAAGATGTTTTCTTTTCTTTTTTTAACAAGAACTAAACAGTTTAGTCAAGGTTTTTCTCTCAACATTAACCAAAACAATATATTTGAGGATGAAAATAACCCTATGATAGGATGAATTACGAGTTCAAAAAAGATCACGTGGTTGCCATTGACGACTTTACTATAGATGAAATAAGGACGATATTGGACCTAGCAAAAGAGATGATACCTATCGCGGAAGGGAAAAAGATAAACACAGATTTTGAAGGGAAAATCCTTGCTACACTTTTCTTTGAGCCCAGTACTAGGACCCGTCTTTCTTTTGAAGCTGCCATCAAAAGGATGGGGGGCAGGTGTATAGGTTTTGCTAGGCCTGGGACCTCTTCGGCCAAAAAAGGTGAGACCCTAGCGGACACGATACGAGTGGCGGCGGGTTATGCCGATATGATAGTACTGAGACATCCACAGGAAGGTGCAGCTAGATTGGCCTCTAATTTCTCAGAAGTGCCGGTGATAAATGCTGGAGACGGAGCTGGGCATCATCCTACCCAGACACTCTTGGACCTATTCACTATCAGAGAGGAAAAAGGGAGCATATCTAACAACCACATCGGAATAGCCGGTGACCTGAAGTACGGTAGGACCGTCCATTCGTTGACTAAAGCTCTAAGCATGTTCGATACAGAGATGACCTTTATATCCCCCCCATCTCTAAAAATGCCTGAAGAAATCACCGATATGTTGAAAAGGGAGGATATAGAGTATCACGAATTTGAGCAGATAGAAGATACATTGAACGATTTAGACTTGCTCTACATGACAAGAATACAAAGGGAGAGATTCCCATCTGATGAAGATTATAAAAAAGTGGCTAGATCATATCATCTCGAAAAAGATATACTAAAAAATTCGAAAGAAGACCTGAAGGTGATGCACCCGCTCCCTAGAGTAGATGAAATAAAGGCTGATGTGGATGCCACACCAAAAGCTAGGTACTTCCAACAGGCTGCTAACGGAGTACCCACTAGGATGGCACTATTGAAATTGCTCAAGGAGGGATAGATATGGATGGAAAAGAAAAAAAGATCAAGATCACACCTATAGAACACGGAACCGTCATCGACCATATCAAAAAAGGTCAAGCGATGAAGGTACTAAGGATATTGGACCTCGTAGATCGTGAAATCGATTCTATAGTCAGTATGGCTATGAATGTGAACAGCAGCAAGGGAAAGAAAGACATAGTCAAAGTCGAAGGAAAAGAATTGAGAAACGAAGAATTCGATAAGATATCTCTCATATCACCTAATGCCACGGTAAACATAATAAGAAATTATGAAGTGATCGAAAAACACAGAGTAGAACTGCCAGATCTAGCCAAGGGGATCGTGAGGTGCAAGAACACCAACTGCATTACAAACCAAAGAGAGCCTATCGATACTGAATTCGAAGTGATAGGAGAAGAGCCTGTAAAATTGAAATGCATCTACTGTGAAAAAGAGATGGTCGGAGAAGAGATCTCTAGTAACGTATTATGAAAGATCTTGTTCAATAGAAATATCCCAATACTAAAGGTAGCAATACTGTTGCATCCCCCTTCAAAGTGCAGTAGTCCGCTTCTTCATTTATTTTGCCCCAAGATACGGCTTCTCGAGCTCTAGCACCCGAAAGAGACCCATCATATTCCACCGCGGTGGTGATGTAAACCGCTCTGTCCAACCCGCCTCTAAACTGGTTCCACCAGATGGTATGATGTTTGGAGATCCCACCACCCACCACCAAGGCTCCGCTCTTTTCAGCAGGAAATACTAAATCAGCTAATTCCTGCTGATCCTTCATCATATCTATAACAAAGTCCTTGTCATTCTGCCAATACATCCATAACTGTGATCCGAAGGCCCCATCGATGATACCAGGAACATAGATAGGTATTTCGTTCTCCGCAGCCCAATAAAGTATCGAGTCATCATCATCGATCCTTTTTCCGAACTCCCATATTATCTCTCTAGTACTGAGGGTCTTACCGTTTTCTTCAACTATTTCTTTTAGGAGCGGCTGCATATTCTTTTCTAGGACTTCGCCATAAGATGAATTGGGTATGAATATATTCCCTAATCGATGTATTTCCTTACGATGGAGTTCTGAATCATCGGCTGTAAAGCTGCCATGATAGTAGTCTTCCCATGTCCTTGCGAGATCATGGTCTAATGTTCCACAGGTGGTTATCACAACGTCGAACAGCTCTCTTTTTACCGCCTCTTTTAATATACCTCTTGTCCCAGTTGAAACGATACAAGCGGGGAACGAGAGAAAATTCAGATATTCCTCAGAAAACATATCTTTCAATATGCGTACGGCCAACCCAACATTTTTAGCAACGAAACCGCCAGAATCGTACATTTCTGAAATCAACTCTGAAATACTTGTCTCTGCATCTAATTCGAAATCTCGGACTTTCTTTTTCATTGTGATCTGCAGCACAATCACTTTGATCGGATAAAAAATTTGTGCGGCATTTTTGTCAGACGAAAATTTAAATTATGTCAGACATTAGTCTGCTAATCCCTAAAATTTTTATCGCAATAAGACGCACAAAAAGAGAAGGCCAGAGAGTATGGATTAACTGTCGTACTAAAAAGACAATACTTAAATAGTGGTTTGCATTTGTATGAAACAAGATGGATGGGATTTTATATGGAATCGATAGTTAATAAAGCCGTAAAAAAACACGATGAGGGCAAAGAAAAACCAAGCATGGATGAAGATACTGCTCCAGAAGATGAAGAGCTTCGAGACCTTGTAAATCAATTGGAAGTGCAGATAAGGATATTCGGAGCAGGTGGCGGAGGTAGTAACACTATCGACCGTCTGACGCAAGAGGGTCTGAGTGGCGGAGAGCTGATCGCACTGAATACTGATGCAAAACATCTTCTCCACACCCACGCTCAAAAAAAGATACTGCTCGGGAAGGACATAACAGACGGTTTGGGAGCTGGAGCAAGACCTGAAATCGGAGAAAAATCTGCTAGAAACTCCAGCGATGAAATAAAAAAATATGTTGAAGGTGCAGATATCGTATTTCTCACCGCAGGTATGGGAGGTGGAACTGGAACGGGAGCCGCTCCAGTTATCGCAGAAGAAGCAAAAGAAGAAGGAGCCCTCGTTATGGGGGTAGTGACTCTACCTTTCGAAGCCGAGGGTGAGGAAAGAATGAGAAATGCAAAAAGAGGACTCTCAAAGATGGAAAGACACTGCCACACTACTGTCGTAATACCTAATGACAGGCTCTTGGATTTGGTACCCGATCTTCCTTTGAATGCGGCCTTCAAAGTAGCAGACGAGATACTTATGGAGTCCATAAAAGGAATGACCGAGATAATAACAAAACCAGGCTTGGTCAATATCGATTACAACGACATGAGGACCATAATGGATAACGGCAAATTGGCGATGATAGGTATCGGTGAATCCGACGATGCGACCAACAAAGTCGAAGAGGCCGTCGAGCAAGCATTAGGTTCACCACTTCTTGGAGACATAGATACCAGCGGGTCGAAAGGAGCTATGATCAGGGTCATGGGAGGACCTGGCATGACGGTTCAGGAAGCCGAAAGAGCAGCGTCGATGGTGAACGAGAGGATCAGCAAAGATGCAAGGATAATATGGGGATGCAGCGTCGATGAAGACATGGGGAACAAAATAAAGATCCTTTTAGTGGTCACTAATGTACACACTGAGAGTGAAGAGTTCGCGGATCAGGTCGTTGGATCTTCTGATGGAAATATTGATAAGATAGCATAAGAAAAACCAACAGTGACATCCTCACCCACCAAACCTGACGGTTTCTTAGGAATAAAATTCCTAAGCT
>JBMCEH010000078.1:0-4392 GCA_048620775.1 Candidatus Natronoplasma sp.
GGAGGCGATAGTCAACATGAGAGAAGCAACTGAAGGACTAGACGAGGAAGAAGAACTGAAAAAACTAGAAAAGACTAGAGAGAAGAAATATGAAGAATACAAAGAAAATTCTAGTTGACACCTCAATTTAAATTATATTGATCTTAGTAACTCCTCGATCATTTTTTCCTAGATGACACTTGTCATCTAAAAAAATGACACTTGTCATGAAAAAGTATAAATGACACTTGTCACGTCATAAAAATGACAGGTGTCATCGTGAGGATCGAAAAACACGAAGAAAGTATAGAAGAAGTATTGGATGAGATACAAACGGCTCTAGAAGATCCCAATGGACTTAAAAGCCATCAAAGAAGGTTGGCGATGATGTTATCTTTAGGTGCTGCTGAATTGATCGAAGTCTATTTTCACGAACTTGACATCATGAAACCGGGAGCTAGGATCAAACATAATTGGATAAAGAAGAAAACTCCACATCAAAAACTAAAAAATCAGATTACAGGTGATTTGAACGAGATAAATAAATTAGAACCAATCCTAGATAAAGCTCGAGTGATAGAGAGAAGTAGGAATGATATAGCATATGGTTCTCCTATAGAAGACGAAGAAAACATAAGAGATAAGATAAACTTGTTCTTTGAGATAAAAGATATCATAGAGGAGGAGGTAGGTGATATAATTGGATGAAATACTCAAAGCCTATTCGGCGAGATTCACCTCATTTCTGATAGAAAAATTGGGTAGAGAGACCTCGAAGATAGATAATATCATACTATACGGAAGCGTCGCAAGAGGTACCGCTGACGAAGAAAGCGACGTAGATATATTCGTTGATACTTCCCATGAGATGGAAGAAATGATCAACGAAATACTGGAAGAATTTTACGATAGCCGTGAATTTACCCTTTTCAGATCAAAAGGAGTAGACAACGAGATAGAATTGAAGATCGGAGAATTGAGTGAATGGAAAGATCTCCATAGGAGTATATCTTCTACTGGAAAAGTACTGTGGGGTAGATACAAGACAACTGAAGAACCGATCGGAACGCAACATAAGATCATATTCTATTGGGATAAGATAGGTAGGAGCAGAAGTTCTTTTCTCAACAAATTATATGGATATGAATCAAAGGAAAAAAAGATCGTTGGACTATTAGAAAAATGGAACGGAAAAAAGATCGGTAAAAGCTCCATAATGATACCGATTCAACATAAAGAAGATATGTTGGAATTAATAGAAGAATACGACGTGAATGCAAAAAATATAGAAGTATTCTCCCTTGAGTAAACACAAAATTTCCACCAAAACACGCTCACCCTTCCACCCCCACTACCTGAAGCAGATCCTTTTACGAAAACAGATGATGACCAAAATAAAATCAACAAGCATTCATAATGAAAAGAGATCTCTTTTTCGATCAATCTTCCTTCGAAAATCCGCTCATCTCGACTTTAGCTTTTTTGACTATTTTAGAAGTTATAAAGAGATGAATCCTCGTATAGCGCCTCCAAAATTTCTTCTACCTTTGATCCTTCTACCAAAGATTCTCTATATGCTCTGATCACCAGACCCGATGTCCCACCATCATATACACATGTTCGAAGAGAGGAGTCAAAGATATGAGGATCATCTGCTGTTCAGAAACTATCTCATAAATAACAGAGATACCGCTGAAGAGTACGGTAAGTTGAAGCTGCAGTTGTGGAGAGATCACAAAAATGATAGAAAGAAGTATACTGATAAAAAATCTGATTTTATAGAAAGGACGCTCAAAGAAGCTAAAAAGGAAACTTGATTATATCCTTAATACGAAAATCGGGTATTCAAACCGTCCCTCCATTGAGTTGAAATCCGAGGCATCGGTCTATACCTCACGAGAATGTAGGATAGGGATTAGATCACCTAGTTTCTATCCCCTCTTTGCGGTAAGAATCGTATCACTTAGGAAGATGATCGTATAGATTTTAATCAAAAAAAGAAAAAAATGCTGGGGATAAAACCCCCTAGGTTTTAGTGCTTAGATACGGCGCATCGGGTCTCATCAATCTTGATGAAGACCGTTGTCCGTTATTGAAATCTGTTGTTCGTTGTTGAAATCTGTTGTCCATTGTTGAAATCTGTTGTCCGTTATTGAAATCGTCAAGTATCTCAGCTAGTTCGATGAAATCCTGTCTATAGCCTTGGTTACCTCTCCAACTTCCAACTTCTTCCGGCGTGTATTCTTCGAACAGAACCGTCGCTTCATCGAAGGCTTCTCTGACCTCTAGCGGTGGATAAGCTCCGTTGAGGAAGTTCAGTTCGGCCGCTATATAAGCATGAGCTAATATATAGTAGGCATTGCCTCCACGAGGTGGTGTCCATAACACTTTGATATAACTCTGATCACTCAGGAAGAACATTGTATACTCGCCATCTTCCCCGATCTCGTCCCATGTGTCGTCATATCCTGCGGGACCAGTTTCAGAGTGGGTCTTCCAGTAACCAGGTGTCAATGGATCCTCGTCCCGTGCGTTAATGAACTTTGTACTATAATTTACGTCTTCTTCTTCGGCATCCTCGATATCACCTTCGGTTACGGTTACTTCGTGATATTCAGGATCCATGGGCCAGACCTGTATCCAGCCTTCCTTCAATTCCTCGTAAACTCTGTATTCTCCCGGTTCCCGCACGATAAAACTGTAATAACCTGTGTCTCCACTTGTAGTTGTTCTGTTCACCTCAACCCATTCGCCATTAACTTCCTGCTTTAGGATGATGTCCCATCCTTCTAAGTAGGTTTCGTTGTTGACCCATTCGCCGTCTTGATATTCCCACAGATATTTATTGCCGTCTATCCTCACCGCATCGTCGTAATCGGTAGCAGTCGTTCCTGGCATCAAGGATAAAAAACCCAGTACCAAAACAAAAGTTATCACTAGAGTAATCACTGACGTTTTTAAATTTTGTTTCATTTATCTCTCACTCCCAACTAATAGATAGAATGCCGTTATATTTAAAGATATTTCAAATTATAACACTAATTGACAAGATGGTTTTTATAGATTAGAAAAACTCAGCTATCCAATCCTTCCCTCAAATCCCGAGGTTCACCAACCGAGGGGGCGGAGAAATCGCTAACATCTTAAAGTTAGCGAGAGTAGGGATTTCCAATTCCTACGATCCTATTGAATCCTTCACTTCAGCAAGTGTAGTTCCTTCGCCTTTTTCTATCTGTTCTTTTCCTTTTTCGATCACCTTTGATGTCTCTTCAGAAAGTTTTCTGTCTTCGTACATTATGTGTCGTAATGCGTCTCTCACTAGTTCGCTTTTTTTCATATAATATGGATGAGACTCTAGGAACTTATTTATCTCATCTTCCATCTCGTTAGGAATTTTTACATTTAATGAAGTCAATAGTTATACTATAGTATTACTAGAGCTTCATTATAAACGATTTGTTTTTCCTAAAACAATCTTGAACGATCTAAAAACACGCTCACGCAACCACCCCCTTTCCGTACCACTTGACGCTGTTCGTAACAAAAACAGACGCAGATCATAACGAAATAAAGGTTACTAAAATCAGAATGAATACAAATCGATCATTATATCCTTAAATAAATCGGTTGATAATGTAATCTAAAGGTGTAAAGATGAGCAGTGGGGTATCTAAAGAGAAGATAGATGAACTAAAAAAACGGATCGATACTTTAGAACTGATGGTAGATGAAAAATTGAGGGAGAAGATCGCAAAAGGCTTGAAGGACGAGGAAGAAGGTAAAGTGATGTCCCTTGAAGAGTACGAAGAAAGTTCTTGTTAGTCGATATCAATATTACAAACTTCTACTTCGCCCTGCTCTTTGAGGTGATTGTCATCGGACCAGATTAATTACATATTTTCTAGTCATACTATCAGCTATAAGGGCAGATATCAACACATTAGAATCGATAACAAATTTCATTTGACCAATTCATGCCTCCTAGCGATCTCTTTTTTAATCTTATCTCCTATCTCAGCGGCCTCCTCCTCTGTAAGGTCGCTTTTAGATGCTAGGGAATCAGCAAGTTCGATCTTGAACAATTGACTCCTGATGAATCCCTGGATCAATTTATCCCAGTCTAACTCATCGTGCTGTTTCATCTTCGTTTTTAGGTCATGAGGGATCTTAACGTCTAACGTCGGCATTATTCAAACTATTAAATACACATATCTATTCTTAAAAATATATTTCGTTAGTCTTTTTCCTCGTTTTCCAGCTATATCCCTTTATCAACGCTGAAAAAAGATGTTAGAATCCACAATTCATTCAAGAACTCTCCTCGTACCTTTCTCGAAGGGATTCGTTCACTTTTTTTCCCCAGTTCTAGCGCTTCTTCCTCAGTCAATTCACTTCTAGATTTGAACTCTTCAA
>JBMCEH010000079.1:0-4279 GCA_048620775.1 Candidatus Natronoplasma sp.
AACATCTTCGCTCATTTACTTACACCTCATTTATTTTACACTTCTTATTGAAGTGTGTATAAATCAACAAATTGGGTATATTTATCTTTTGTGCCTCTCAATTTTTTTAAATCGATCCAATCACCTCTTCAGTTGAATCTACTTTTTTAATGTTTTTCTTTCTAGATATCTCCGAATAGAGTTTTAACCCCATGTTTTGTTCCGTGAAATCCCGTTCATGGATATTGTCTTTATCAATTAGGATCAAATCCGTATCATCGTCTACTCCTTCTTTCACAGCTTCAAGATTTTTAATGTTCCCCTCGCCTACGGGGAAATCCGTCACGACCACTATGTCGGCGTTCTTTATCAACTTGAGATTCTTCTTGTAAGATTCATAGGTGATCGATGAAAACGGTGCTTCAGTCACTACCTCGACATCTAAAAAGTCGGCCTTTTCAAGATCGGAATCCATCACGTTGAGAACACCCACACTAACTTCGTATCCTTTTTCAACTAGGTCTTTCAGTAATGTACCCGTAGAATTTCCGCCGCAGACGACATGAATTTTCTTTCCTCCTTTGTCGGCTCGGATCTTTTTGTCAACAGGTGAAACGTAAAGACTGCCATCTTTTGGGTGTTCGTGAACTTCGGCTTCAACACCATACACGGCTCTTAGATGGGAATTCGTGAGAACCTCTTCGGGTCTGCCGTGAGCATGTTTTTTCCCATCATCTAAAAGCATGATTTTCTTGCAGTAGCGAGCGGCCAGATTGAGATTGTGGTGGACCGAGATGACACTGAGGTTTTCCTTTTCGTTCATCTCTTTTAACATGTCCATAACCTCTTTTTTGTGCCCTATATCAAGCTGAGACGTGGCTTCGTCAAGAAGTAATAGCTTCGGTATCTGGGTCAGAGCTCTAGCTAATACAACTCTTTGCAGTTCACCACCTGACAAGTCCCTGACCGAACGATCTTTGAATCTTAAAGTGCTTGTAGCCTGCATTGCATCCTTAGCTACTTTGATATCTTTTTTACCGGGATTTTCGAATCGACCTAGGTATGGGCTTCTACCCATCAAAACTACTTCTCTAACCGTGAAGGGAAAGTTGATGAAGGTGTCTTGAGGGACCACAGAAACTTTCCTAGCTATCTCATTTCTACTCATTTTCTCTATATTTTTTTTATCGTACTTCACACTTCCATTCCAAGGTGGAATTACTCTCGTCAGAGCTCTGATGAGTGTACTTTTTCCGGATCCGTTTGGACCGATTATGCCCAGAAAATCTCCCTTTTCAACTTGGAAGGAGATCTCTTTCAGTATCTTTTCATCTCCGTATCCCGTTACTAGTTTGTCTACCTCGAGCCCTACCACCCTGTCTCACCTCTGTTTCTCACTAGAAGATAGATGAAGAAAGGAGAACCGAGTAGAACAGTAACGATCCCAACGGGTATTTGCCCCATCATTCTAGATATGGTGTCACAAACCACTAAAAATATTCCACCAAACAGAGCGGATGTAGGTATCAGCTTTTTGTGTTCAGGTCCAACGATCAATCTAGCGGCGTGCGGCATCATCAATCCTACAAAACCGATCACCCCTGTGTATGCTACCATAGTGGCAGCTAGCAAGCTAGAAGTGAAAAGTTGCATCATCTTGGTCTTTTCAACTTCCACTCCCAGCTGCATGGCAGATTCTTCTCCCATCTGGAAAAGATTCAGTTCTTTAGAATATGCAAAAACCAAAGCTATACCGATGATCATCACAGGAAGGGTGGGTCTTAAATGCTTCCACATGCTCCCGTTCAGAGTACCGAACATGAATGTAAGGATTCTTAAGTGAAACTCTTTTTCCGGCGGGCTGATATATCGGATGTAATTGGTGAGTCCTGCCATCAAAAAATTCATGGCTAACCCCGCAAGTAGCAAAGTTGTGATGTCAGTTTTCCCTCTAACTCTTCCCAGAGCGAATACCAAAATCACCGTTCCTAATGCTGCAACGAATGCGAAGAGCGGGAGTAGATAGTAGCTTATACCGATATAAATCCCTACTGCGGCCCCTAGCCCTCCGCCGGCGGACACGCCGAGTATGAAGGGAGAAGCTAATGGATTTTTGAAAACACCCTGCATCGATGTTCCCGATACTGCTAAACTAGATCCTACGATAACACCAAGGAGGATCCTAGGTAATCTTAAGTCGATCACGATAGTTCTGTCTGTTCCTTCAACTGCTGGAAACCATCTTCCTATGAGAGGCATCTCAGAAAGAATGATGGCGAAGACCTTATGAAAAGGTATATCTACAGAACCTACAGTAGCAGAATAAACTATCACGATCAATAGAAGGAAAAATAAAAAGAAAATGAATAACTTCGGTTTTTTTCTTATACCTTCTCTCATGCTTTCTGTTTCTTTATCTTCTTAGCGATCCAGCCAATGCCTATAGAACCTCCTAGTAATCCTACACTGAAGCCAGGTATGTCTTCTATTTCTTCCAATGGATCTTCTCCTTCTTCGATATCTTCTACTCCTGTGATTATCTCTGTAAGGTTCTCCTGAGCATACACCACTCGTGGTCCGGGTCGAGACATTATGTCTTCGTCTATGTAGTGTATTTCTTCGTTCTCCACTGCCGTGATATCCTGCCAGTGATCTTCATTAACAAGTTGTTCTAGATCTCCTTCAAGGCGTTCAGTTGCGATTATCACTTCTGGATCCTCTGCTATAATAGTCTCCTCTGATATCTCCCACCAGCCATCTTCTTCTGCTGCTATGTTACGTCCGCCTCCTTTCTCTATCAATGTGTTTTGGAATGTATTGTTCCCAGGAGTGAATAAGGGATCTATTCCGGTGATATAGAACGTGTCTACTCTCTCTTCTTTTGGCAGGTCTCGAGTGTCTTCGGTTATAGCGTCCATCTCCGATCTCAGATCCTCGATTTTTTCACCAGCCCTCTCTTCTATGCCGCACATCTCTCCTAAAAGTTCCATGTCTGAATAAACGTCTTCTAGTGTTGTCGAAGAAGTAGCTACCACCGTAACGTTATGTTCGTTCAAGGTGTCGATCATATCCCTGTTGTAAAAAGGCGTAACTACGACGTCCGGATCTAGATCTATTATTTTTTCGTAGTCTACGTTGAAAGAGTCTCCAACCTTAGGGAGATCATCTGCTTCCTCCGGATAGTCACTGTAATCATCTGTGGCGATGACTCTATCCCCTACTTCTAGATGAAACAGTATCTCGGTGTTAGAAGGCATGAACGAGATGATCCTTTCAGGGGCTTCTTCAAAGATTACTTCCTCGCCTCTAGCGTCGATGACAACTATCTCTTCCGATTCTTGAGTTCCTTCATGCTGAGTTCCTATCGCCAAACCGCTACCGATCAGAACTAGTATTACTAAGAGACTTATTGAGACCGTTAAAATATTTCGTTTTCCAAACATGCACATTTCCTCCATATTACTTTAAAAAAGTAAAAATAACTTTAGTTATTTATAATTTGCCATCGACAATCCTATTTTTCTATACCTGTCCTAGCTTCTATTCCTTCCTGGTATGGATGTTTTATCTCTTTCATCTCCGTCACGAGGTCGGCTTTTTCGATCAGTTTTTCAGGAGCTTTTCTCCCGGTGAATATGAGCTCAACGTCGTCGGGTTTGATCTCTGTTAAATGCATCAGTTGCTCTAATCTCAAAAGCTCGAAATGGTATGCCACACATATCTCGTCCGCGATGACGATATCGTAATTCCCACTTAGTAAGGCATCTTTTACTTTTTCTAAACCTTCTTCCGCCCTCCTCTTCTCCTCCTCGTTGGGAGGGCTGTCAACATGAAACTCGCCACTTCCGAACTGCTCTACGGTGATATTATCTTTGAACTCTGCTAGAGCTTTATGCTCTCCGTGATCGGAGGTTTTCATGAATTGGCCTATGTAAATTCTCAGACCTCTTCCTACAGCTCTGACAGCGAGACCGATGGCGGCGGTAGTTTTTCCCTTTCCGTCTCCTGTATAGACTTGGATCAATCCTTTATCGAGGTTATTAGTCAAATTTCCACCTTGTTACTTTTAGATGTCTAAACTAAACTTTAAAATTTTCCAATGTGTTAGAGCAGAAAAGCGCATAAAAACATCTGTAGAAAGATGTTATACGGATGAGTAGGTATATTTGAGCGATAAAAAGCGATATATCATCGAGGAAAGTCACCTCTCAGCTCTTAAAAACTATCATATTAAAAAGTAATGGGATATATATATATATATATCCCTTTCTCATTTGTTAAGGAGTGAGAGGTTACTGAG
>JBMCEH010000080.1:0-4195 GCA_048620775.1 Candidatus Natronoplasma sp.
CCCTGGGCCACCATAGTAGGTAAACCTGTCGAAGGACCGCCTCTCATAACGTTGACTATCACGCATGGAGTCTCTGTCATTAGACCCAAGCCGTAGTTCTCCATCATCAGACTAAAACCAGGTCCTGAGGTGGCGGTCATCGCCTTCTTTCCGGCCCAGGAGGCACCCAATATAGTAGCGATACTAGCAAGTTCATCTTCCATCTGAAGATAGCTACCGTGTACTTCCGGAAACCTCTCAGTTATCCTTTCCAATATCTCCGAAGCCGGAGTTATGGGATAACCCGCGAAGAATCGACATCCTGCAGCTATAGCTCCCTCTGCACAGGCGGTATTACCCTCCATGAAATATGTACCTGGCTCTATCATATCCAATCACCTCTTTCTTCGTCTTCATCATCTTCTTCCATATCTTCTTTTTCTTCCCCTTTCTCTTCAATATGGATCGCGAATTCCGGACATATCTTCTCGCATTTACCGCAAAGGACGCATCCCTCCGTCATCTTGGGTGGATGATAACCCTTTTCAGTGGTCTCTTCCGATTGCTCTAAAGCTCCTACCGGACAGAAATCGATACAGAATTCACACCCCTTGCACCTTTCCGTTATCACGCAGACTCTTCCTTCCTTATTTTTCGTTTCGACTGGATAACACTTTTGGTCGGAATTTTCTTCTTTCTCCTTCTCGGTCATCTTATATCCCTTCCTTTTTTATTTTTATATCATGGTACAAATCTTATCTTTTAAGGTAAATTTATTTTCAATATACTTTTCACCGTTTATAAAAAAATCGGACCTACTGAGTTCACTAGGCCAATAAGCTTCACCCAGTTGATCTGGGGTTTGAATATTTTTGGACATGAGAGCTCTCTGCAAAAAAACTCGAAGTACATACGATATATATAATTTATCATCTACCCTCTGGATAATGGTTACCCATAAAACCTTATATTTGGAATTTGATTTTTAGTTGATGGTTAAAAGAAAGCCACGGCTCATCTGCTTAGTGATCTTGATTTTGGCATGGCTAAAAAGAACTCATCGATGGGTTTTAAGACCACATAAAATAAGAAGAATATAGAAATAATACACCGTGTTTCATATGATGAAAAGGAGAACGATATCATGGAAGAGCGACTGAAAATTGGATTAACCCTAGTTATAATGGGGTGTCTAATATTTTTTGTCGGTTACAATCTGCTTTCAGAGTTTCGTCAAAGAGAAGAGGATATAAACAGAGTTCATCCTGAGGAAACGATAACAGAACACGGAAGCATCTTGGCTTTAAACTTCTGTGGAGGAGTTTTTTTATTAGCAGGGATTATAATCATTCTGATGAAAATCTTCGATATCGAGTTGGGGGGCGGGAAAGATAATTTATAACTCCGTTCGGATTAACTTTAATATGATAAAATGGCTGTGAAAGGATTGTTAGAGGATGTTTTTGAGGTGGGTGCATCACATTACGATAGAGAACTGTTCGATGAACTTATCCCTTTGCCAGATGGGACCAGTTACAACGCTTATCTGATAAAAGGGAGTGAAAAAACTGCACTCTTGGATACCGTAGATCCTGAAAAAACAGAAAGATTATTTCAAAATTTAGAAAAAGCCGAAGTCGAGGAGATAGATTATCTTATCGCCCATCATGCGGAACAAGACCATTCAGGTTCTATACCCGATGTCCTTGAAAAATATCCCGAGGCTACGGTCGTGACCAATTCAAAGTGCAAAGACATGCTGGTAGACCATCTTCACCTCTCTGAAGAAGATATACTCGTGATTGAAAACGAAGAAGAGCTTTCGCTCGGTGACAAAACATTGAAGTTCATAGATATGCCGTGGGTCCATTGGCCGGAAACTTTAGTTACTTATCTCAAAGAGGAGAACGTGCTTTTCAGCTGTGACTTTTTCGGTTCTCATCTAGCGACCAGCAATCTGTTCGTTCAGGACGAAAAGAAAGTATATCTCGCCGCTAAAAGGTACTATGCTGAGATAATGATGCCTTTCCGCTCTTCCATAAAAAATCATCTCGAAAAGATCGATGAGATGGAAGTAGACATAATAGCTACAAGTCACGGTCCGATTTACGATGACCCTGATTTCATATTAGATGCCTATTCAGAATGGATCAATGATGAAACAAAAAGCGAAGTGGTGATTCCCTACGTATCTATGCACGGAAGTACTGATAAGATGGTCGAGTATTTCGTTGACTATCTGATACAAGAAGATATGAAAGTCAAACCTTTCAATCTTACAACTACCGATCTAGGACAGTTGGCGATGTCTTTGGTCGACGCTTCTACTGTTGTTCTCGGAACGCCTACAGTATTAGTTGGAGCACATCCCAAGGCGATATACGCAGCACACCTCGTCAATGCTTTGAGACCGAAGACCAGATACGCCTCCATAATCGGTTCCTACGGATGGGGAGGACGGATGCCAGACCAGATAAAAGATACTTTGAGCAACTTCAACGGAGAGTTTTTAGAGCCCGTGATCAGTAAGGGACATCCTGGAGATGAAGATTTTGATGCATTGGAAGAACTAGCCGATAAGATAATCGAAAAGCACGAACAAGACGAATTGGTAAGCTGATTTTACTGTCGAAAAGATAACGACTGGAAGAATCATAGTTTTGTCGTTTCAAAGTCTTATCTTAGATAGATTATCATAAGGAATCAGTTCTGCATCGACGTCCAACTTGGAACAGATCAATCGAGTTTGATGACCTCGTCATTAGGGCGGACTCTTTCCTTCACTTTTATTCCAACATCGTCTCCAGGACCTACTTCTTCGACCTCTTCTCCTTCGATCTCCATAGACTGTATCTCCTGCTCAAAGTCTGTATTCTCACCTTCGAAACGGACTTTGTCCCCTAAACTCAGTTCACCCATCTCTATCTTTATCGCTGCTACACTTGGTTCTTTAAAATACTTGAACACCTTTCCTATTTTTTCCTCCATATTGCTCACCGCATTTTTATACGGTTTCCTTGCTAATCAATTTTTTGTTTCGATAATTTTATATGAAGCCTCCGAAGGAATACCAAATAAGATCAAGACCCTTCTACCTTTTCCTTCAACTCTTCAAAAGTCACGGATTCATCCTCTATAAGTGATCTTTCTTCCAAATCGGCCATGAATTTTTCCCTTTCTTTTATCCTCTGCTTGTAAAAGCTGTCGGCCATCTTTGCACCGTTTTTCTCGTAAACCACAAACAGCAGGTTAGGTTTGTCTTGTACATTTAGATAAACCTCCTCCACATTTTCTATAGGTATCCTTTTCTTAGTTTTTTTTCGCCGGACGTTAAATTTTGTTATCTCGCCTTCTTCATAATGCAGTTCATCATCCAACGAAATGAATGCCCTAATCTGTTTAATCAGGCGATAAAATTCGTAGTTCGCATATATGATCACACCCACTAACACTAGCATCCAAAGAGTATCCATAGGGTGATAATACAAGATATAGATTAAAAAGGCGATCATGATTGTAAAACCTAAAAGATGTCTGAACATCTTGATCTTTCTTCTACGCTGTTCCTTCTTTAATAATTCTCTATAATCATCTCCTGCATCGACCATACTTCCAACTCTTTATCTTTTATAACGCCTCTCTCTTAATTAATTTTCTTTTCCTGCTTTTTGCATCAATACACCGTCTTCATCGTTTTGATAGTAATCTTCTATCCTCGTAATTTTGGAAAAACCGAGTTTATCATAGAAAATCTGAGCCCCTCTGTTTGATTCTCTAACGATGAGAAAGAATTCCTTAACGTCCATCCTTTTCTGGACCTCTTCCATGAGAGAAGTTCCCCTTCTAAGGTCGCTGAGTGGTAAGTTAAATTGGTTACGTCGTATGTTTCAATGTCAGGATAATCGTACACGGTGAATTCATCTGTTAAACCTGCTACTTCTACCTCAAATGTACTAGATGTTTGTGGAGTATAGGTAATAGAGGCAGTCTTCGACTCGTCACTATCTAAAGAGATAGAGTTTGAATCAATAAACTCACCTTCAATATGGAAAAGGATATTATCTTCTATAGTTTCTTCTCCAGTATTTTTTACATCTACTCTTAATTCAACTTCTTCCTCAACATAGACCTGATCTGGTTCTACACTCATGTTCGAGAATTCAAATTCAGGAGGTGGTAACTTTTCGAACTTGATCACGTTATTGCGGTTATCTCC
>JBMCEH010000081.1:0-4124 GCA_048620775.1 Candidatus Natronoplasma sp.
AAAGTCAATTCAAGATCTTCTTCTATCATATCCCATAGTTCCTGTCCAGTTATCTCACATTTAGAAATCGGAGGGTTAACAGGTATTATATTCCACAAGTCTTCCACAGTTATTTCTCCCGGAGGTATAGGAGCTCCATAACGCCAGCCATTAGAAAAGGCTATCTCTGCTCCACTCACCTCGATCATCGCTTTCAAAAGGAGATTATCCATTGTCGTCTCCATCACTCTATCTCTAGCAAGGCCTATCTCTGTCTCACCTACAACTTTATCCAACATATTTTTATGAGGCTCCTTTGCTTCATCGACCATCTCCTGAACTCCTTCATCGGGATCTATTTGTTCGTTGATTTCTACAAGTCGGTGTTTGTATCCTATTATACCTTCATCTCCCAACTCTAGATCCAATCTTCCTATAAAAGAGCCATGACATCCAGATTGCATTATCAAGGTCCCATTCACTTCTACCGGGTCGTAAAGCCTATTGTGAGTGTGTCCGCTTACAAGGACATCTATACCGTCAACTTCTTTAGCAATTTTTAATTCTTGCGGATAACCAAGGTGGGCGAAAACGACTATCAAATCAACATCCTTTTCTTTCAATTCATGGATATACCCAGGTAACTCTTTTTTCCCGAGTGTAAAGTAAATACCTTTGCTGAAATGATCAGGCATAGTTTTATCTACTATCGTAGCCGCGATCCCGATCAGACCTACTTTGATTCCATTTTTATTTACTATCTTATAAGGGTCAAAGGCTAGTTCTTTTGTATCTTCACGGTAACAATTTATCGCTAATAAAGGATAATCTAACTTTTCTGAAAGTTCTATCAAATGTTCAGGCCCATAGGCAAAATCCCAGTGACCTGTCCATGCATCAAAACCCATCCTGTTCAAGATTGGTATCATCACCTCTCCTTTGCTCTTCACCGCCGGATAAGTTCCATGTATGGTATCTCCATTATCCAGAGCTATCACGGAATCTGGATTCTCTTCCCTCATCTTATCCAAATAGCTAGTTATTCTACCGTATCCTCCAACTTTTTTATATGTCTGCTCTCCGTCTTTCCAAAAATATTCGTCATGTAAGTCCAAATAAGCATGGCTATCGTTCATCTGCAAAATAGTAAGATCATGTTTTTTGCTCATAATATTACCTCTATATTTTTATGTAGTTCCATCCTTCATTCTGCTTTTTGACCAATTCTCCAACACCAGAAGGCACTATCTTTGTTCCCTCAATAATATCATTTTCTTGCATATCTAATGCTTTTAGACTATTAGAGCAAACACAAAATACTACTCCTTTCTTGGAGAGATAATCCACCTTGTTAACATACTCTGCTTCTTTCAACATCATCTTCAGCCCAGTACCGTTCATCAGTAATTCAATATCTATATTTTCTTCACCTATATCTTTCATCAAATTGATAATGTTCGAGATGGCGATCTTGCTTCTTTCCCCATCATGAAGATGAAATATCACGCTGTATTTTGACAAAAATCTTCACCTACATTATTAAGAAGCTCGCTTTACAAAAAGGTGTTGCTAAGTTCAGAAATTTTCAATCAATAAAGCATCTAAGCACCTCAAATCTTTTCCAATACCAAATTTCTACCCTTCTCTAGAGCATCTTCCCTGCCTTTGGGTTTGCTACCCCCGCCCTGGGCCGTCTTAGGCGAACCTCCGCCACCGCCGTTTATCTCCTTTGCAGCTTCATTCAATATCTCAACCATGTTAATCTCTATATCATCACTCCGTGAAAAGACGAGGTTCACGTTCTCACCTTCAGAGGCCAATAAGACCACCCTACCTTCTTCCGAGGTTATCCTTTCAGCAGTAGATAACATCTCTTTCGCCCCCATATCTACAACTTCTGATATGATCTCTATATCTTCTATCTTTTCTCCGGGAAGGAGTTCCTCCGCCATCGCAACGGATTTGTATTTCTTCAGTTCCTCTATTTCCTTCCCACGTTCTTTCCACTCTTTGAAGAAACGTTCCGCTGTCTCCGGAAGGTCTTTAGGGCTGACTTTGAATTTAGAAGAGGCTTCCTTCAGAATATCTTCCTGGCGCTGTATATTTTCCACGGTAGCCATCCCGGCGGAATACGTCAACCTTTCAACGCCGTCTTGGATCCTCTGAGTACCTAATACCTTTATCGGACCGACTTCAGATGTCCTGTTAACGTGGGTCCCTCCGCAGGCCTGCGCATCGTAATCTTCCACATCAGAGATATGAACCACTCTTATTATATCGCTCTCTGGAATCCCACCCTGATAAAGTTTGAATCCAAATCTTTTTTCAGCCTCATCTCTAGTTAGTTCCTCTTTTCTCACTGGTATGTCATCAAGAACCATCCTGTTCGCTCTTCTTTCGATCTCTTTTATCTCTTTACGGCTTATCCTTTTAAAGTGTGAGAGGTCCAATCTTGCGTTTTCTACGTCCTTCTGAGCACCTTTCTGCCAAACATGATCTCCTAAAACCTCTCTAGCGGCACTCATTATTATGTGAGTAGCTGAATGATGTCTAGTCAGAGCCATACGTCTTTCCCAATCTACCTTACCTTTGACTGTTTCACCTTCAGATATTTCACCCTCAACTTCGTGTATGATCACGCCTTCGTTTTTCCGAACGTGTTTCACTAGATAGGTTAAATGATCAGTTATCAGAACACCATGATCCGCCGGTTGACCGCCGCCTTCCGGGTAAAACAATGTCCTATCCAAAACGACTTCATTCTCTTTAGAGTAGATAACCACAGCATCGAAAGTCTGTGCATTAGGATTATTGTAATACAGAGGTTCCGTTTCATGCAAATTTAACTTTTCTATTGATTCTTCTTCAACATCTTCTTGGGTGTCCTCTGCAGTAGATTCATGCATCTCAGCGAGCATAGAATTGAAGTTCTTTGGAACATCAACTCCGATACTAAAATCCGCTGAAATCTCCTCTACGATGGTCGGATGTATTCCATGAGTATCATAGTATTCTATCAGTTTATCTAGCGAAAGTGTCTCACCCTCTTCCATCGCTTCTAGTTCTCTTTTGACCATCCTTTTACCTTTCTCTAATGTCGAATGGTATTTTTCAATCTCCTGATTTAATATATCAGATACTAGTTCTTTTTTTCCTAGGTCTATAATGTCAGAATGTATATCCATCTGTTTTTCGACCAATTCAGAAAGAGAAAGTTCTTTTTCCATCCTGTTTATCTGTCTAAGCGCTCGTCGTATCATCATTCTAGCAAGATAACCTTCTTCAACATTCGAAGGAACCACACCATCAGAGATCATGAGAGCTATTGTATAACTGTGGTCGGCCAATGTGTATATTCCTTTCAATATTGATAGTTTTTCCACTACATTCCGTCTGTCCAAATCGATATCGTATCTTGAAAGTCTCCCCATCAAATCATCTACAAGGGATTCATCATTAAAATCTCTATCTGAAGTCCCTGCAAGATTGGTGTACTCTTCGAGCATCCTTCTGTAGCTTTTGTCTTCTAGAGGATGTTCGAAGTCCAATTTCTCGACGAGATAATCGATCATTTCAGGGTATACAGAATCATAGATGGTAGGGGCTCCTTCAGTGACCCATGCTAATCTTTCTAAACCGTATCCAGTATCTACAACGTTTAGATCTAGAGGAGAGTATTTTTCACCGTCAAGTTCAATCTCACCGTTCCGGTCTTTCTCCATATTCATGAATACTAAAGTAGAAACTTCTAAGCCTTGTACATTGACTTCTAGAGATGGACCTGCATTCCCACCACCGATCCAAGGATGTTCCTTGTAAGCTATCAGTTTTTCGTCTATACCCATTTCCTTCAACATCTCGTGACAGTATCCTACAGTTTCCTCCTTCCAGTAAACAGGATGATCAACAGTATTGAATGAATGATGTCCAAGCATCTCGAAAGCCGTGGTATGTTTTCCGGTCCTACCGACTTCATCTACATCCGGTAATCTGATACAGGGCTGTGATACGACCAAAGGATTCGCCGGGGGATCGACCTGTCCCGAGGTCACATGAGGTTGAAAATCATATATGCTAGCGTGGACGAGCAAAACATCGTCTCTCCACCTAGCTACGACGGGATACCTATCCAAAGGGGTATGATC
>JBMCEH010000082.1:0-4012 GCA_048620775.1 Candidatus Natronoplasma sp.
GGTCCTCTACTTCGTGATGACCGACGTCATGATCTATGGACTGAGCGAGGAAGCATCGCTTGACCTGTTCGAACAGTTTAGAGCCATATTTGCTGGAGAGATGGGATCGATAGTCCATTTGGGTATTATGCCAATAGTTAACGCATCTATTATCATGCAGCTTTTCCAGGGAGCGGAAATCGTTGATCTAGATATGAAAGATGAAGAAGATCAAGCTGTTTTCCAGAACACTCAGAAGTTCTTGGTTATAATAATGCTACTCATCCAGGCGATACCGCAGGTCTACGGATATCTAGTTCCTTCTGATGTTTTCATCTCCACACTAGGCACGTACTTTGCTGGCAGAGGTCTTTTAGTTGCACGAATTTTGATAATAATCCAACTATTCATCGGAGGTTACTTCATCTTCTTGATGGACGAGGTAGTTTCTAAATGGGGTATCGGCAGCGGTATAAGTCTGTTCATCGTTGCTGGTGTAGCTAAAGGAATATTCACAGGTCTTTTTAACTGGGAATCTGCGCCTCAGATGGAGGAAAATGTTCCTGCGGGGACCATCCCTAGAACGATCTATACGATCCGCCATTATTCCACCGCTGAACTAGCAGGTGGTGAACTCGAAGGTCTAATTATAGGACCACCCAACCCAGTGATGGGGCTGATCTTTACCATATTAATATTATTGATAGTTGCATATATACAAGGAAGCAGGATCGAACTTCCTTTAGCTCACGGTAGAGCGAGAGGAGCGAGAGGTAGATATCCGATAAAACTCATCTACGCTTCTGTGATACCGATAATCTTGGCACATGCTCTTCTAGCGAATATAAACCTGTTTTCCATGTTATTCTACACTAATCCGACTTTTCAGAATTTCCCACTTTTAGGTGAAAAAGCATGGCTTGGAGTTTTTCACGAGGGTGAGACAGAACCTATAAGTGGTGCCATTTGGTATTTGAATGCTCCGGAAGGTATACAGGAGTGGTTGCTGCCTTTAATTTCTGAGAGATATGAGCATATGCTCTCTCCAGAAGGCGTGGATTGGACTCACTCCAAACTGGCGATGATAGTTAGAGTTGTAGCCCATATGCTGTTCATGGCGATCACCTGTGTACTTTTCTCCAAGTTCTGGGTAGAGACAACCAACATGGACGCTGAATCTGTCGCTGATCAGATACAGGAGAGCGGGATGCAGATACCAGGTTTCAGAAGAGATCCAAGAGTCTTAAGAAGAGTACTGAAGAGATACATACCGACGGTGACAATCTTCAGCGGATTGTTTATCGGTATCGTTGGTGCTGGATCGGATCTGCTCGGATCTGTAGGGGGAGCTACAGGAATCAGTCTGTTCTTAGCGGTATCTATACTGACAGAATTGTACGAACAGATAGGTAAAGAACAGATGATGGAGATGCATCCTATGCTGAGAGATTTCTTCGGCAACCAGTAGTAACCATAGAAGAGGTGTTGTATTATCACTGAAGAAAAAGAGTTGTTGAGAAAACTAGACGAAAGATTGGCCGAAGGTGAGATATCTGAAGACCTCTACCATGATATAGTCTCTAGATATAAAAACGAAGACGACGATGTCTCAGAAGAGGAGTTGGAAGAGATTGTTGAGGGAGAAGGGGAGAAGGAACAGCAGGAAGAAGAAAAAGGTCTGGAAAAGAAAGAAAGTACAGAAGTTGACGAGGAAACTGAAGATGACTCTTCAACGAAACCAATTTTCAGTCTAAAGAGATTCATCTACATATTTTTTGGTCTGTTAGCGGTATTGATAATGTTCCAACCAGGTTTGAGGGAGGACTTGGGCAAAGCGATCGGCGCAGTGCTTTATCCGGCGATAGGTTTTGAAGGACAGTATCCTATCCTGACTTTGATGCTGGCAGGAACGATAATGATAACCTTTTCCACAGTGATCAGAGATCAATTGATGGATTGGGTCGAGATGGCAGAGAATCAGAAGATAAGTAGCAAATTTAACAAGAAATTGATGGAAGCAAAAAGAGCTAATAAGCAGAGCAAAGTCAAGAAGATGGAAAAGAGGAAAGAGGAGATGTCCAAGCTTCAGATGAAAAGCTTCAAACCACAATTGAAATCTATGGCTATAACGATGGTGGTCATCCTGACTATATTTGGTTGGATATGGGTTTTTATCGAAGAACTGCCAAATACGATATTTTCCGTTCCCTGGGCATTTCATGTTGATTTGGTTGACCAATTACCTTACTGTTTCATGCCATTTCCGATGTGGATAGGTGTGTATATGCTTGTTTCCCTTCCTTTGACTCAAGTCTTGATGGTAGTCTTGAAGAGTTATGATTTCAAAAAGCGCCTGAAGGAGGAGGAAGAGCCTTAAATAATGAAAATATTTTTAAAAACATGATTATAACTGTCAGCGGTCTTCCAGGGAGTGGAACTACAACCGCATCCGAACTATTATCTGAAAAAACAGGCATGAAATTGATATCGTCAGGAGAAGTTTTTAGAGAAATGGCCAAGGAAAGAGATATGAGTTTGGAAAAATTCGGCGATTATGCTGAAAAAAACGAAGAGATCGATAAAAGATTAGATGAGAGGATGATCCAAAAAACGAAAGAAGGGATGATATTAGAGGGACGTCTAACAGGACATCTTCTAGATGGGGCTGAAAAAGACGCCTTTAAAGTCTGGTTGAAGGCACCATTAGATGTCCGAGTAGATAGGATCGCTGATCGGGAAAAAGCGAAAGATAGAGATAAACTTAAAAAAAGAGTTGTAAAAAGAGAAAGGAGCGAAAGAAAAAGGTATCAAGACTACTACGATATCGATCTAACGGATGTTACGATATATGATATGATCGTAGACTCTGAAAAAAACGATCCAGAAAGGATAGTAGAAAAAATAATCGATGGTGCTCGAGATGAAATATGTCAGGGACAAAGCTAATACTATCTCCAAATGGGGTGAATTTCCTAGCAAGAGATCGGTTGAGGTACTTATCCCAAGATCGCTTGTGGTGATAGATAAACCACAGGGACCTACAAGTCATCAAGTTTCGGCTTGGGTAAGAGATATTTTTGATGAAAAAACCGGGCACAGCGGGACTCTAGACCCTAAAGTCACCGGCATGCTTCCCATGGGCATAGGTAAATCTGTAAGACTACTCGATCTACTTCACTCAGTTCCTAAAGAATATATCGCAGCTATGAGATTCCATGGCGAAGTCGATGACGGGAAATTGAGAGCTGTACTTGATGAATTTGAGGGAGATATATATCAGGTCCCTCCTTTACGAGCCGGAGTGAAAAGGCAGAGGCGAAAAAGGAAAATATTCAGGATTGAAAAATTGGATTCTAAGGACAGAGAAGTTCTCTTGAGGATACGATGTGAATCAGGCACTTACATCCGTACATTATGTAAAGATCTAGGGAAAACTCTTGGTGCGGGAGCCCATATGATGGAATTACGAAGGGTCGAAGCTGGAGGTTTTACGGAAGATGATCTGGTCCTCCTTCAGGATCTGAGAGATGCTTATGAGTTTTATAGAGATGGTGAAGACGAAAAGTTGAAAGAGATACTGATGCCATATGAGAAAGCGTTAGATATATTTCCAAAAATTCGAATAAAAGATACAGCTGCTGGACCCGTTTTGAACGGCGCCGATTTGGCCGCCCCAGGTATCCTGGAGATGGAAGACTTTGAGGAAGATGACAGGATCGCTTTGATCTCTTCGAAGGATGAAGGTATCGCCGTCGGAAAAGCTCTTTACGATGCAGAAAAGATAGAGCAAATGGAAGAAGGACTGGTGTTCAGATCTGAAAGAGTTTTCTCACCCTCTGGAGATTATCCTAAAAGATGGAAATAAATTATATATCAGTTAACGTTAGATAATCCATCAAACCTTCAGGATGCCGAGATAGCCTAGCCTGGTACGGCGCGAGATTGGAGATCTCGTGGTGCCTTGCACCACAGGGGTTCGAATCCCCTTCTCGGCGTTTTTTATCGGCAAAAAGTTGGATAGATGAGCTTTAAG
>JBMCEH010000083.1:0-4002 GCA_048620775.1 Candidatus Natronoplasma sp.
TCCGATTTGAGATACAGGGAGAAGGAACAGTAGTCGTAAATGGAGATGAAGTAAACGATAGATGGGATGAAACTTTTGAGGAAGGTACCGAAGTTGATTTGTCGGCTTCGCCGGATGAAGGCTGGGAATTTATAGAATGGAAAGGAGATTACGAGAGTACTGAGAAACAAGTGAATATCACGATGGAAGAAGATATGGATATCACGGCGGTGTTCGAAGAGGAGGAATCAGCCCCGCTTGCTATAGCTATCGAGGTGGAACACGAGCAGGACGAAGAAAGGATCAAAGTAACATTCGTTGCGATGTCCACCCCAAGCTCAGCCGATATAGAAAAGATAAACGTCAGGGTTTATGATGGGGCCTCCGACGAGGAATCCCCAGTCGATGATGATTACATAAGTGATCCAGATAATTGGATGATGTTGAATGAAGATGAAGAAGCTATAGACGGCGCCATGCTGACCATCGAAGAGGAAGGGTTTGAAGGAAACTTTCCTTCCGAGCCAGAATCACTGAAAGTGACCATAGACGGTTATGATGGATCAGTCGAAGCAGGCTTTTAAGGATACGAGCAGTACTCTATCATAAAACAGATACCTGACGTTGGGAGTCCACGCAAGGAAGTAGGACTAGATCAACCAGACCATAATATCTCTTCTATCTCAGCTTCTTTCTTCCCGTACCTAAGAGGTATTTTTCTTTCTCTCAGAAGATCAAGTTCCATATCGACACATCGGCTATCTCCGCAGCCTTATATTACATTGCTTATCTCCTTATCAACAGATTTCATCACTTCTTCCTCGAAACTGCTAAAAGAACTGATAGATTTCCTAGACTAAAACTAAGATTTGTAACAAAATTGTATTTGTATTGTACTTGAATATTGTGTAATCTTTGTGTCAGTTCGAAATAATCTTATTTGTATTACGGCATATTAACAACTATAGGAACCCTGCACGTAAGGCGGCGGTCAACACCATAAATATAAAAGGGTGGGAGGGACCCTCTTCCGTGTAGGGGTATTTCATGTTATAGATATTTTGAAACGCATTAGATCTTATTTGAAAGGGCTGCGAACATCATGGATATGTATATTGACAAAAGGGTGGTATAGATTAAAAAATCTCCTTTAAAGGAATTAAGATCATTGTCCTTTCCGTTAACCCGAGACGAATTATCGGAAGGAAAATTAGCCATCATAATTATAGATATGCAGTACGACCTAACTGCACAGGGACAGGGCGTTTTGAAGTATGCGAAGGAGTTAGGGGTACGAGAGGGATACGAATATTATTATGACCGTATCCAAAACTTCATCATACCAAATATACAAAAACTTCTAAAAAGTTTTAGAAAGTCTAAAAAGATGATCGTGTTCACAAAGATCAGATCGGGTTTTTCCTTCAATAATAAGGAGCGAGAGAACGAGGATTCTCTCGAAGACTTAGAGGAAGAAAGCGTCATCCTTGAAGAGGTCACACCGACGAATGACGACATCGTTATAACGAAGAACGATCCGGATATTTTTAGTGGTACTGGCTTGGACTCTCTGCTCAAAGAGAACGACATAAATACTTTGATTATGGCGGGAGTCCTGACGAATGAATGTGTTCAGATCTCGGTCCTTCAAGCCATAGAGAACGGGTATCGGGTCGTCCTGGTCGAAGATTCAACCGCCGCTTTCTCTGAAGAGATACACGAAAAAGCGATAGACTTCATCGAGGGTAATTCGATCATAATAACGTCGACTGAAGATATCTTGGATTTGTTATGATTCCTCAACTTCTTTTTGTTTGTGATATGTCTCCGATCAGAGAGGCCCTAAAACGGTGGGCAGGAATATCCCAACGACATATGCTACAATCCAGATAACAACTGCAGTCACGATCGCTTTCAACCAGCCCATTTTGTACAGGCTTCTCAGTGCAAGCGTCCAGACTATACCTGCCAGTATGGCCGAGATGAGCCCGTGATCCAGGAAAAAGTATACAAGGGTATAGATTATGGCGCCTGTCAGAGCCGCCAACAGAGCAGTTCCGAAACCTTCTTTTTCTCCGAATAACTTCGTTATCACCCAGATTATGATCGACGATATTATCAGCGCGATAAGGAAGTAGATCAATGCTGCAATATACCTATTCATTTTTGTAACCTCCTCTTTTATTTATCAGATCTCGTAGCCCAGTTTTATTGACATCCTCCATAATTTTATACCTATCTTCATGTTTCACATCTTCAATTTTGTATGATTAGAGATATGCCTCGGTTAATATACTGTTATTTCAAAATCCGACACAATTCAATGCCAGATCACATACAAATCTATTCGATCTAGATGTCCGCTTTATCTATTCAAGAAAGAAGAAAAAACATTATACGGACATACTGACTTATTCGATTTCATAGGTAATGCAACTAGCGAGGATCAACGAGTGAATGAATGGCCCATAACCGCACCTACGATCGCCGTTACACTACCAATGATCAACATGATTATGCCGAAATCCCGGTGGGGGTAGGTTGTGCCTACTACCGTGCCAAGTACGACTGTGTCCTTTCCGTAGAAATACGCCACCAGCCCGATGATGAACAGCAATATTCCGACGAAGATCATTCCATTTCCAACTCTGTTCGAATCTTTATTCATTATGCATCCTCCTTCTGAGATTGGCAGAGCCCTCTAGCTTTGTGCTATCAAACTTCTCGCTCTTTCCGTTTTCTTTCAATGTTCCTTTCATTTTATCACCTCTGGGCTCTCTTTAACTGGAATATAAAAACAATAGCCCTGATCATATATACTTTTATTTCAAAATCTGTCACAATTCAATACAATATCACATGCAAACATGATCCGAGTTTGATAGTAAGAGCAAGATCAATACAAGAAAATTATAAAAAATTTCTATTAACTCATCATAGGCTGTGAATCGTTATAATACTGAATAAGGATATGTTGTATCTAGTCCGCTGGTGTCTTTAGGGCACTTGGATTTGTTATGACTCTCTCTCGCCAAGTTCATATGAAGAAAGTACCAGGCCTTTTACTTTTTCCTCCTCATCTTTGATGGGTTCTAAAGCCCAGTATATACCTTCTTGGTCAGAACCGTTCGGTTGAAGTAGATCTCTGTTCTTTATAGACCTTTTTTCTCCCTGTTCTATAACTTCTTCGAAGAGCTTCTTGTTTTCACCGTTTGGAAAAAGGTCAAAGTGGTTTTTTCCTACGAGTTCTTCCGGAGAATGATCTGTATTTTCAGCGTAAGCGGCATTCACGTAAACCAGGTCAAAATTTAAATCTAGATAAGCCATCATGACTTCAGAATGAGACATCAGGGCATTTAGTATCTCTCTTTGGGTCTTTTCTGTGGTGATGTCTTTCATGAGTAGAGAGTAGCCTTTATGCTCCTCTCCGTCGAAATGGAAGTAATCCATGGTGATGTTGATAGTTTTGTGTTCTCCGGAATTTGTTTCTATCTCTATCATTTTTTCGACGAACTCATCTTCTGTTAGGACTTTTTGCTCAAGATCTTGGTGGATATCGGATTCTAACAATTTTTCTATAGAAGATCCCATCAATTCTTTGTCTATGTATCCGGTTATATCTTCTGCAATTTTATTTAGGAATATGATATCTTTATTTTCATCCAGAAGTATAAGACCATCGTGAATTTGTTCTATGACCTTTTCGTAGACCTCTGGCGATTTGGAGATAGTCTCGTGCTTCCGTTTCATCTCCTGAAGGAGGTCGTAATTCTCCTCTAATTTCTGACTTATAAAATACACATCGCCGTAACCTTCGCCGGATGATGTGATCAGGTCATGATCTATCAAGATATCGATATGATGCTTGATCGTTCGATAATTGAGGTCTAGAGTATTCGCTAATTGATTTATGTTGTAAGATCTATCCTTTAGGTGGTCTAAGATCTTGATCCTGTTCTCGCCACCCTGCTGCCCTAATATTAAATAAGATAGGTCCTGCTTAAGCTCTGACATGTTAAGACC
>JBMCEH010000084.1:0-3998 GCA_048620775.1 Candidatus Natronoplasma sp.
CCTCAGTATGGCGTATTCAAGGTCGCTGTAGCCTTCACCTTTTCCGACTCTCCTTCCATCTTCTGAAACTGCTACGGAACCTGCAACGACTAGATCTATATCTTCCATATGTTTTGGGTCTACATGATCTCCATACACGTTAGAATGTTTGATAGTCGTTGCTTTCTTCTCCTTTCCATCAGGTACATCTTTAGGTTCAATCTTGAGAAAACCATCTCTCAACCGTGGAGTAGGCATGAAAAGCGTTTTACCCTTTTTTATGACTTCAGCTCTTACCGCATTCTGAGGCGAGTCAGGATTAACCTTGATCCTCTCAGCGCTCCTAAAAGCTGGAACTTCGTTCAACTTTTCAGCGGCTCTCTCAGCTCCGACAAAATTTGGTATCCTTCCCTCAATAGGGGTAGGAAATCTCGCTACATCTTTTTCTTCCATCTTCTTCCAGATCTCTTTCCTAACTTCAGATTTAGTCTTCAAACTTATCTTTCCTCCTATGCTGAAAGCCTCTCCAATTTTTCTTCACACTTTTTACAGAACTTCGCCTTTTTTCTATCTGTGTGTTCTATTCTATTGGAAAAGGCCATCACGCAATTTACATCTTTGCAATGTTCCAACCCAAAGGTATGACCTAATTCATGTATCGCTTCCTTGACTGACCTAGTCAGGAAGATTTCTCTATCTTCCCTCTCTCCCCAAAACTCAGGTCTCAACCTGTGGAGAGAGATCAAAGCGAACTTTCCAGGCTTTTGTGCCTGGCCAAAGATGAAATTTAGTCCTTGACTGAAAAGATCTTCAGAAGTTATCGACAAGATTTTTCCTTCTTTCGATGCAAATTTAGAAGATAAATTCTGTAGGATGACCTCGGCTCTGTACTGCTCTCTGCGCGGATCATAGGCGTTTGAAGATAGTTCAAACTTTGATCCCATCTCTACTTCCTCTACAACTGGAGAATAGACTTCTTTGAGCCCTTCAGATATAATCCTGAGCACACTTGTAGATATATCTTCAATAGGTATGATATTTATCTTCAATGTTTCGATTAAAACAGTGTTTAGAATGTTAATTTCTTTTTCGATTTTACTCAAAAGGGAGGAACTTGAGATTTGATATACCATGTGTGAATCACAAAAAGTATATACTCACTTCTTTATGAATCCTAGAGTTGGAAATATGTTGAAAGTATTCAGATGTTGGATCTGTGGTGAAACTTATCTTGGTGAAGAGGAACCGACCGATTGTCCATACTGCGGTGCAGATAAAGAATTTTTGAAGCCGGGAGAAGAGTATGAGTTACCTGATGTTGAATTGACTGAAAAATCAAGGGAGAACTTCGAAGAAGCTTTGGAACTAGAAGTTGATAACGCTACTTTCTATTACTGCGCTTATAACAAAGCAGAAGGTCCTAAAACAGAGGGTATGTTCAAAAGATTGGCAAAAGTTGAATCCGAACATGCTGAAGCTATCTGTTTATTTCTAGATGTAGATGAACCAGAGATTGACAAGGAGATAGAGAAGTGCTCAGAAGACCTTCCCGACAATATAAAAGACGCACATTCAAGAGAATCAAGAGCGATAGATCACTACAGAAAATTTGCTGAAGAAGCTGAAGAACCTAGAGTAAAAGAATTCTTCGAAGCGCTAGTAGAAATAGAAACGGATCATCTTGAGCTTCATGAAAGTGAACTTGAAGGATTGAAGTAAAAAGCAAAAACCTTTTATCTACTTTTTTGATACCCCTTATCGGTGACTGATGCCTACGATATATTCCATCGGACATTCTAATCTAAAGATAGGAGATTTCATAGCTCTCTTAAAGGAAAATGATATCGAGTTGGTGGTAGACATCAGAAGATATCCTAGCTCCTTTGTTTACTCAACTTTTGAGGAGGAAAACATTAAGGAGGAACTGGATAAGGAGGGAATCGATTACATTTGGAAAGGTGAGATATTTGGGGGGTTTAGAGATGAAACCCTTGGAGATGAGTCACCCAATAAAGGATGGGACGCAACGGGCTTTCGTACCTACGCGGACCACGCTCTTTCCGATGAGTTTCAGGAAGAATTAGACGAACTAATAGATATGTCAGAATCGAAAAATATCGCGATAATGTGTGCAGAAAGTATCTATTGGAAATGTTATCGAAGGATACTATGTGATTGGCTCGTAGCGAAAGGGAAAACCGTTATTCACTTGAGAAAAGGCGAGATAAAAAAACATGAGATCAGTTCTCGCGCAGTAGTAGAAGATGGAAAGGTTACTTATCCTGAGAATAAAGATTGAGCCGAGAGATGTATCTTATACAGACTTTCTTTTTTCATCTATCCTCTTAGCTAAATCTTCAGATAGATTTTCTAGGATGAGCTCACCCGCTTCTTTAGAAGCTTTCCTCGCGTCTCCTAATACGCCGTTCTCGGTAAAATATCTCAGACCTTGTGTAAATAAAGATGAGTTGTCCACTTCTCCTTCATAACCCTTCTCTAATCTGTCTTTATCAACGAGTTCTTCATCGATAGCCAGCATCACAGAGGTCTCAATGGCTCCCGAGTGGATAGCTTTCTCCTCATAATCTATGCCTGCTTCTTTGAATGATTCCATCATTATCTTTGTGTTCCTTTCTAGATCAGCTACAAGTATGATTTTTGCGTTTTTCATCTCTTCAGCTATCTTCGGTGCCGTAGTCTTAGCGGGTGCAAAGTTCCCGCCGTGGAAGGGAACAAGAACGACAAAATCGAAGCCATGTTCATCGAAGGCCTTACAGTGCTCCTCTAAAACTTCCCTGAATAGATCACTGGACAAGGAAACTGTTCCAGGAAAATCCATATGATGGCTAGAAACTCCCACCGAAATGGTTGGACCTATGAGAGCGTAATCTAATCTGCTAGCGATCCTCACTCCAAGCTCATCTGAGATGTACGTGTCCGTTCTCATAGGCATGTGAGGTCCGTGCTGCTCGAAGGATCCCATCATCAAAACGACTGTATCTTTTCCATCTTCCTTGGCCTCTTGGATCTCCTTCCAGCTCATATCTTCCATCTTCAACTTTTTATCTCTGATCATTCCTGATCAATATGGTGTAAAAGTTTCTAGAAAATATACTTTGTCTGTCTTCACTAATCTTTACCCAATTCAATAATACTGAGCGGTACATACATCTCTTTCTCCGAAACCCCCCCGTGATTCCCTATCTCGAAATGCTCATTTTCACCTGGAATTGTATCGTGAAATACGTAGTTCTCCTTCATGATCAAAGTGTAATCGCCAACTCTATGGTATAACCGCGGATCGGGCTCAAAAAGACCGAAATAGTTCTCTTCTATCATTTTTTCGCTCCTACACAGATGAGAGACATCACTCAGGTTTTCTTCCCAGTACCCCTTGAACTCATCCTTCTTTGATGGGCGCACATAGCAGAAGACGCTCCTGTGATCACCGCACAGCGGAAGTGTTAAGCATTCCTGTAATATAGGATGGTCTTCCAACCTGACTGATTTTTCTCTATCAGAATCTATGAAACCGTGATCCGAGGTTATTATAAGGGTCGTATCGCTGTCCTTCACATTCTCGATAAGATCTCTCAACTGAAGACTGATATCCACGAATTCTTTTGAGGCTGGAATGCTATTTACACCCTCTTCATGAGCTATCTTATCAAAGCCATTCCAGTAAGCCTTGATGTATTTCCTTTTACCACCTGATTTTACCAGATGCTCTAGAAGAGAAAAAAGCTCTCCCAAAGAAGAAAATCCCATCTTTTCAGAACTGCCTGCATAAAAAGAATTGAAAGTAGAATCCTTCAATTTTTCCAGTGTTACGTCAATAGTTTCTCTTTCAATACCGTCCATTATAGATCGGGAGGACAAAATAGAAGAGATATCCACTCCTGACTCTTCCAGAGAGAGCTCTCCAAATCTCGGCTTAAAAGGTAGTATTGTGGCAACAACTCCAAGCTCCTTCAAAAATGTATACCATCCTGTAACTGAGTGCTGCTGAGGTGCTAATC
>JBMCEH010000085.1:0-3820 GCA_048620775.1 Candidatus Natronoplasma sp.
CTTTGTGCTCGAGTTGATCTTTCATTGCGTCTACCGGGTCTGAAGCACAATCTGAAATGTGCTTCTCAAAACTCCCTTTGTTCTTATATGGTCTACCGTTGCGGTGTTCGTTCTCACAGTAAGGACAAACTCCATCCATATCTTCATAGGAGGGACGCGCTGTAGATGTCTGATCGGCTATCCTTTGGTTGTAGTTCTCGATTTTGCTTTTCAACTCTTTCTTCTTTTCCAAGAGTTCTTGGAGTTCTTCGAGGTCCTCAGTGCTGTAGGGTGCCGTCTTAGCTTCGTAATCTTCTTGGAGACTTTCAAGTTCTTCCTGGACACTTTGAACATCTTCACTCCCGCTCTGCACATTAATAGAGACGACGTCTTCTACATCGATAGAGATGCTCCTTCCTGCACTCCAAGTCTCAGCATCACCTTCATCCAAGTCGAATCGCTCTTTTTTCCCGTTCTTCGAAATACCCCCCTTCAGTTTTGTCTCCGCCGAAACACTAGCTTCAAGTCCGATAGTTTCTAGTTCGTTTTTTTTCCCGTCGATCTGTTTGTCTATATCTCTTAGTGTTTTTAACTCATGTTTATCAGGAGCAGTTAGTTTTTCTAGTTCCTTTTTAAATTCTTCTTTCTTCTCAATCAGAGATTCAATCTTATCCAATTTATTGGACAGCTCTAGTATTTCTTTTTGGTCTCTTAAAGCATCGTAAGCTATTCTAATATACCTCATCTCGTCCTGTCTTTCATCCATAGACTCTTTTCTTTCCACTAGTTTTTCATTCAGCTTTGATAATTCATCCTCTCTATTTTTCAGTTCTTCCTGATATTTTTCCTCCTTTTTCTCTATTTTTTCGATCTCCTTTTGGCACTCTTCGATCCTTTCCCTCCTATCCTCTATCGTCCCTATTTTCTCGTCGAGATCATCATATCTTTTCTGAAGCTCTTTGACAGTACTTTCCAATTTTTCTCTATTTTCACGATGTTTTTCCGCTTTTTCAGCGGCCTCTTCTGCTTCTTTTAAAGATTCTTTAACTTCTTTCAATTCTTCTTCATAGTGCTTTTTTTGGTTGCGCAAATCTTCTAGCTCTCTTTCCAACTCTTCGGTCTCTTTCAACTTGATATTCAAATCATAGACCTTTTCTTCAAGCTGATCTATCTTTTCGTTTAGTTCTTTAAGCTTTGATCCCGCTTTAGGCTGTCGGTTCACCTCGGTCCAATTCTTCTGAAATCTCTTTTTTATCTTTTTACCTATGACTTTTCCTTCTGTCGAGGGAGTAATTGAGCCCATGATCGATTGAATCCTTTCCTGTGTCTCATCAGTGAACCCGTCATCCGGAAGGATCTCACCCTGCCTGCTCCACAGAGCCTGAGCGATACCCCAGTTGCTGGGACCAGAAGCACCTCTACCCGGAAGATTTCCTCCGAGTACTTCGATGACTCTCTTATCGGCCTCATCTCCTTCTGCGATAGACTCCCAATGACCGGCAACCTTTTTTTCCAGATGGCTACTCGAATCTTTAAGGAACTGTTTCCTAATCTTATATACATCTCCATCCGTTTCGAACTCAACAGTCACTACAGGAGGTAGAGACGAATCCCATGGTTGATTAGCTTGCATCGTTGAACCGCGGGTTGTGTGCTTATCAAAAAAAGCTCTACGCAATGCATCGATAGCAGTAGATTTTCCCGCCTCGTTCTTCCCACATATCAAGTTAATGCCTTCTGTGAATTCATAAGGTTCATTTTCTCCTCGAAAGCAAGCCCAGTTCTTCAAAGTTAACTTCTCCAACTTCACTCTTTCACCTCTTCTGCCAGTCGATAAAGTTCTAGGAGTGCTCTCTTTGGGATTATATCGTCCTCTGGTATCCTCAATTTATCACTACTAGCATGTCTCCTAATCTCTTCTAGCCTTTCGCTCATCTCTTCAGCATCCATGTCCATCAATTTGCTCACTTTAGGATCTCTACTCATGAGCGATTGGAGATCTTTCGCCACATCCATCAACTCCTGAGGGATCACCCCCATCAACTCATCTTTAGATGGGACCAAGAGCAGATCGTCTGTTTCGATATCAAAGAAAAGAAAGTTCTCATCTACCCTATCTTTCAAGTCTTCCACCTGCGTGTACAAGTCAGGTGAAACAACTCCTTGAAGATATATCTCAAGAACTGTGTTTTCCGGATCATCTATATCAGATATTTCATCGATTAAACTTTCTAAAGATTTAGCTTCAGTGATATCTTTGGTCCACCTCATCCAATTGAGCTTCCCTACCTCGATTGATTCAACCTTGGAAATCCGATCCTTTTTCTTCCCAGTGATAGTCACCAATGCTATGTTACCTGGATCTGACTCATCAAACTTGGTCTGTTCGTGAGCACCAGGATAGAGTGTTATCGGCAATTGAGAAGTATCGCCCTGTTCAAACCACGAGTGCCACTCGCCTAAAGCTAGATAATCTAGCCCTTCTTCTTCAGCTCTTGAAGGATCGATAGGAAAATTCGGTTCTGTTGTGAGTCCTATATCTAACGTGCCATGAGCAACTCCAATGTGGATCTTCTCATTGTCTTCATTTACCGATATATTTTCGGTGGGATCGGAGTTGGACTTTTTCTGAGTTAGGGGACATGGATGGAAAACGATATCAGACTCTATTACGCGATTGCAATCTCGGAATACGTGTACATTTTCCGTCTCTTCCCATCCTGGTTCTTGATAAATTGACCCATCAACCAAAGGATCGTGATTACCTGGGAGAATGTAGACGTCGATTCCCTCTTCTTGGTATTCCCTAAAGGCATCTATAACCGTGTCAACCACGCTTCTCTCGACGGCATTATTTTCAAAAAGGTCCCCTGCTATGAGAACAAAATCGACCTCCTCCTCAACTGCTTTATCCATAACGGAGGATATAGAGGATATCCTTTGCTCTCTAATCTTTTCGGCTGTTTTACCCAAACGATTAGCTTTCATGCCTATATGCCAGTCAGATGTGTGAATAAACTTAACCATTTTTAATCAATCCTCTTACCATTAATTCCATAAGATGATTTACATTTTGTCTATAGATATAGAAATAAATAAATCCTTTATTTCCACCTGAAAATTGTTTCTTCTTTTCCTCAGTCAAGGGGTAATTACATGCCAGGTCATCCAACCTTTTACTGTCTATCCTCTTCTTTTGAGGTTCATCTTTTATCTCATAACTATTCATACTCATACCCCTCCATTTGTAACGAATATTTTCGCAAGGTTATTAAATTATATTTCAAGACTTATTTATAATTTACGGATTTTTCCGTAACGAAACAAAAATTACTTATTCTATAACTAACTAATACGTAATGTATGAGCGAACCTGCTAAAGGCGTGCACATCGCCGCCGGCGGCTTCGAGTACGACAGGATAATCATCCCGATAATGACCCAGTATCCGGTCGAAAAATTGGTCATCTTGCAGTCAGATACTGCGGAAGAGTACCCCGGAGCGAACAAGATCACGCAGCATTTTGTAGACAAAATAATGGACAATCCGATACCGGTCGAGATAGAAGATACGGACATATACGATTTCGACAGCGTCTTCACAAAGACGGTCGAGCTGATAAGGGAATACACCTCCGACGGAAAACAGGTCTACCTGAATATATCTTCAGCACCTAAACTGGCGCTCGTCGCGATGATGGCAGCGGCCTATTTCACACCTGACAGGAGCAATGTTAGTATTTTTTACGGCGCCCCTGAAGATTACGTGGTCCCAAAGCTTTTCACTGAACTCGGACTCCTTGCGGACAACGGCGAGAAAGAGATCAACCTCGAGAAGATGG
>JBMCEH010000086.1:0-3783 GCA_048620775.1 Candidatus Natronoplasma sp.
CCCATATTACCGTTAGAAGTAATAACAAAGTTAAATAATAAAAGTATTGGTTTTTAGCTCTAGATTTCATAAAACAGTCTCTAACAGCAAAGAGACGAAAAGCAGTCCGCCCAAACTCGTGTTCACATAAGGAAGGTACCAGTATACCTTTTCTATCTCTGCTTTATCATATGTCAATACGAGAAGAGGGATTATTGGATATATGAGTACTAAGAAACTTAAAGGATGGAGTCCCGTCAAATAGACTGTTAGCAAAGCCAGCAAAGACCAGAATACAAAGCACAAAAGCAGAGATGGCTTTTTCCCCAAGGTCACCGGAGTGGTTCTGATACCGGCTTTTTTATCATATTCTATATCGGGTACCGCAGAGAATATGTGCATAGCTGAAATATGAAAGAATCCGGCTAGAACTATCGATATAGGTGGAAATTCTGACAGGACTAAAGCATAAGCAAAGATACCTGGCATTACATACAGCATATTAGATGAGAAATCTAAGATCGGTTTAGACTTGAATCTGAGAGGTCCTGCACTGTAAAAATACGCTAGGAAAAGAAAAGTGAAGAATATCGATCTTTCTAACCAGCTGTCCTGGAGCATCAGCAGGATTATGCTGATTCCAAAAGTGAAGTACAATATTGATTTGAGATCTTTTATCTTTTCTTTCATAAGTTTATGCTCTTTTTTATACTTCTTAGGATTTTCTTCATCTGTGGAAAGATCGAAGAGATCATTCACACCGTAGATGAAGACATTAGCGAGAAAAAAGAAGTAGAATAGATAGATATAATATTCGAAACTGTAAAAATCAGAGATGTTTTCCGCGCCAAAAGTGTATCCTATCACGAATGTCCCACCAGTATAAATCCAAAACCTGAAGCGGGATACGACGAAAGCATACCTCAATTTCTCGAACATGGTCTTCATCCACACAATTTTCGATCACAGGCCGCTAGAGACACTTTTAGGGATAAATATATTGTACAAACCTTTCATGACTATCCTGATCTTGGAAGGTTTCAATTTTCTGTCATATACTATGTAGGGGTTCCTCTTCACGCCCTTTGTGGTCCACTTGTACATGTCTGAAGCTGTTTTAATTGGTATCAAATATCGTTTGGGTATGAATCGAAATCCCTCTTCAGCAACCTGCTGCCATTTCTCGAATCTGCTCACCTGCTCATCGATAAAATCGGAGAATCTTTGCTTTTTACAACGTGTTTCAGATATCTTCAACGAATCTAGTTCGAATCTTTCTAAATCTTCCGTGGGGAAGTACTGTCTGTTCAGGGATATGTCCTCCTCGATATCTCTGATAAAATTGGCGTACTGCATCGCTCTACCCAGATGCCTTGCGGGTCTGTAGGACTCTTCAGGAAGGTCCAAAATCTTCGCCATCATTAAACCTATAACTTCCGCTGAGCCGTATAAATACTCCTTCAGTTCATCTAGTGTATCGTATCTACTCTTTTTGATATCAAGTTCCATAGAATGCAGGAAAGCACTGACCCACTCTTCCTCGAAACCATGACGTTGCATCAAATCTATGAAGCCATCTATCACCTCGTTTTCAGATTTTTTTCCTAAGAACAAAGACTTCTCGTATTCTTCTTTGAAATCATGAAACTGTTCTTCCTGTTGCGGTATGGCATCGACAAAATCATCCGCTTTTCGGACGAAACTGTACAGTATGGAAACATCTCTACGTACATCCTTGGGGAAAAACATACTGCTGTAATAGTAGGTCTTACCGCCCTTCTTGAATATCTTCTTCATCAAATCAACGTTCACATCCAAACTAACCCACCTCAAGTGTCTTTTTCAATCCTATCAGCGACGATCTGAGCAGAGATCAAAGTCATGGGTACACCTATCCCTGGATGGGTGTACTGCCCTGTATAATACAGATTATCGACTTCTTTGCTCTTATGTCTCGGCCGCCAGAGTGCTGTCTGGCGCAGGGTATGGACGAGACTGAGAGCTGTGCCCTTGTAGGCGTTGTAATCTTCTCTGAAATCGTTCACAGCGAAAATACGCCGGGTCACTTCATGTCCCCTTATGTCCTCGCCTACTTTCTCTTCAAGATCGGACATTATCTTGTCATAGAACCTTTCCCTATCTTTATCAGTATCTTCCAATCCCGGGGCTAAAGGGACCAAAACGAAGAGTGTCTCGCTCCCGTCTGGAGCCATCTCAGGTACCGTCTTAGAAGGAACGTTCACATAATATGAAGGGTTCTCAGGCCATCCGGGATCCTCTGAATCGAAAATTTCGTCGAAATTTTCACCCCAATCTTTATCCAGAAACAGAGTGTGATGTTTCAACTCATCTATCTGTTTATCTATACCAACGTAGGCGACGAAAGCTGATGGGGCAAAATCTTTTTTCTCCCAGAATTTTTTATCATAGGTCCTATATTCTTTTTCCAATAAATCAATTTCTGAATGTGGATAGTCAGCATTGACAACCACTAGGTCAGTGTAAAAACCACCATGATTCGTCTTCACCACTTTAGCGTTACCTTCCTCTACTTGTATTTTTTCTACCTCGTGGTCCATCTTGAATTCTACTCCTCTTTCCTCCGCGATCTCTTTTATCGAGTCAACTACAGCCTTGATACCTCCATCCGGGAACCAAACGCCTTTGATGAAATCCACGTAGGACATCAGTTGATAGATGGCGGGAGTTATCTTCGGAGACCCGCCTAAGAAGCCGATAGAATACTCCAGTATCTTTCTAGCTTCTTCGCTGTCGAATCTCTTAGTGACGAGGCTGTCCAAGTTCCTGAAAACATCTAGTTTTGACCCTCCCCTCAAAAGCTTAAGATTGAAGAAATCAAATATCGAATCGTAATCTTCGTATATCATCCCGTCCATAGAAAGGTCGTATTTCTTTTTCGCTTCCTCTAGATAGTTCTGTAACTTCTCTCCGCCGTTTTCCTCGAAGGTATCGAAAAGGTCGTGATTTTTCTCTAGATCTGCATGGACGTCTATTATACTTTCATCGCTGAAAAATATTCTGTAAGACGGATCAAGCCTGGTTAGTTCGAAAAAATCCTCAGGTTTCTTGTCGAAGTTCTGATAAAACTCTTCGAATACATCTGGCATCAGATACCAAGATGGACCCATGTCGAACTGGAATCCTTCATCTCTGTGTGCTCTTGCTCTTCCTCCCACCTGTTCGTTCTTTTCGAATACAGTCACATTGTGCTCCTTTTCAGCCAGTAGAGCCGCAGAAGCTAACCCTCCAAAACCCGCTCCTATGATACTTATTTCCAAATAATCACCTCTCCGGGTCCGATACGATATCCATAAATAAAAAGTTTTTGTTTCGAAATATTTTTAACATTTTTCGTAAATATTTTGATATATTAAATATATAATTAAAAAATTAATATTTTTAGAAGAAAGATAGAGGGGGATGTATTCTTAAATGATCTCCTCAGTTTTGGAAAAATTTTAAATTGGAAATTTGAAAAAGTTGGATATCTCATCCGTAGGTTCCTAGTTTGATAGGTTCACCATCTTCGATCATCACCTTTCCCATTGACACGACGTATTCTATCTCCAAAGTATCCTTATTTAGGAGAATCAAGTCTGCATCCATCCCCTCCTCGATCTTTCCTTTATCGTGTAATTTTAGTTGTCTAGCGATGTTAGTAGAAGTGATCCTTATCGCGTCTTCGATGGATATACCTCTTTCTAACACCATCTTTTTGAACACTTCTTTAAGATGAATAGGTGACGCTGATCTCATACCTATCAGTTCCCCGTCCTCGTCGAA
>JBMCEH010000087.1:0-3769 GCA_048620775.1 Candidatus Natronoplasma sp.
CCTATAGGACTAGATCTTGAGTCTAGCGCCTTTGGCCTAGCTCGGCTACTCCCGCTTTAGGAGCGAAAGGTTTTTGAGCGAGTAAAGTGGGAGGGAATGAGGAATTTTTAATTCCTCGGCTACTCCCGCAAGACTATAGAGCGCTTTTCGATTATGAAACACCCCAAATATACTTTACTGTTTAAATTCTTATGCGAGTATTCCCAAGAAGAAAGATATCATGAACAAAAATAAGATGATCAAGAAGGCCCTGGATGAACAGGGTCCCGAAGAACGTTTCAATAAAGCACTAGCTAAAGTGGTGAGCGAGAGCACTAGCGGGAAGCAAGGTTATAAAAAGTATATGGATCTGATCGAAGAAATTAGGAAAATTTCTAGGGAAGATGAGATATCTATAGAAGAAGCAGCTAAAAAATACTTAGACTGAGGCGATATCTTCCTCTATCTGTATACCTCTCTTTTTTAGCTCATCCAACATATAATCAAACATTTCATTGTCTCTGCCTAGTTCTTCGGGAGGTATCACACCATTTTCTAACTCATAATCTATCAGCAATCTCGTCATCACCGCAGTGGAGAAACCAGTGGTTCTAGCGATAGAGGAAAAATTTTCAGTCTCTTCGTCATAAAAATGATACTTAACTATTTTTTCCTTTCCACTCTCAATACCTTTTCCAACTACATCCATGACTGAAAAGTCGGGGCTGTCATAACACATTTTGTTCTTTATAACTTTCAATGTTTGGTCAAGATTATCCTCGGCAAAAAACCCTAATTCTCTAAGAACCTTGATTTTATCTAGATGGCCACCCCATCTTAGCGTAACTTCATCCATATTCTCCGCTCCTATCGTATCGAGTAAAGTCCTCAATCCGTCGGAATGAAATCCCTCGAATCTTCTATCCTTTATGTTTATACCTTTCTCAATATTTTCTAAAGGATCTATCTCGATCTCTTCTCTATCGACGATGATCCTCGCTGGTCTCGTATATTCCTCTATCAAATCCTTTGGTGACCAGGTGAGTTTGTAGTAAAGAGGTGGTTGAGGATCCTGCGGCAGACTACCTATCCATATCTTCAAGCTTGCTAAATCATCTATCTCTTCCGCAATCCTTCCTGCAAAAACATTACTCACCCCAGGCCCGAAGCCAGCATCCACAAAAACTGTCACTCCTTTCTTTTCAGCTTTTTGATTCAACTGTAAAGGATCTTCAGGCATGAAGGACACATCGACGATATCAGTACCGGATTCTATAGCCAGTTCTATTGTTTTAAAGCCTAAATCGCCGGGTAGAGCTCCAACTACAACATCATGCATTTCCATCTTAGAAAGAACTTCCTCTTCATCTCTGATATCCAAAACAAAAGTTTTTGCATGATCTTCTACCTTCTTCAGGTTCTCTGTAGAAACGTCTCCGACCGATACTTCATAATCTCGGTATAAATCATATGTCACGGCTTCTCCCACTGCACCTGCTCCTAGTACCAGTATTTTCATTTTTCCATCGGACATGGATACGTGAATGAATCGATAGGATTTAACTTTACCTTCTTATTTAGTCCTAAAAGCTTACATCAGGGAAAAATGTTTTAGAGCCGAAGACCTCCTATATCGCTGTGGAAAAATATGAAAGTACTTCATTTAGACCCTTTCAAAAGTCTTTTCGATGAAGAAGAAGAAAAAAAGTTATCAGATCTTGTTTCATCCAAGATCGAAGTCACCGAGCTTACCGCTGATGATGAAAAAAAGGTACTCGATAAAGCGGATCAGTATGATGCGGTGATCGGCTCAAGAATTTCTGAAAAATTCTTAGAAAAAGCTGAAAATCTGAAATACTACATAATACCCTTTGTTGGAGTTCCACATTCAGACAAAGAGAAACTGCGTGATTTTCCAGATATAAAGGTGGTCAATTCTCACTTCAACTACTGGATGGTGGCGGAGCATGCCTTCACACTACTTTTAGCTAGTGCCAAGAAAATAGTCCCCATCCACGACAAGATGAAAGACGGCGATTGGACGCCCAGATATGAAGACGAAGGATGGGGTAAGGGTTTGAGAGACAAAACACTACTGATCCTTGGTTTTGGAGAGATAGGAAAAGAGATCGCAAAGATGGGGAACGCTTTCAATATGAAGGTGAACGCTGTGAAGCGAACACCAGAGGAAAGTGAACTGGTGAACGATCTCAAGACCAATGAGCACTTACCTGAACTATTGAGCGAGGCGGACTTCATAGTTAGTACTTTACCAGGGACTGATGAAACGAGAGGTTATCTCAGCTTTGAAGAATTCAAGCAGATGAAAGAAGGGGTACACATAGTCAATTTGGGTCGTGGACCTGTTATTGACGAGGAGGCTCTCTATGAAGCTTTAAAATCAGGGAAGGTGGAAGGGGCAGGGATAGACGTGTGGTGGAATTACCCGCCGGACGAAGAATCTAGAACAGACACGTTCCCCTCGGACTATCCACTAGATGAATTCGATAACGTGATCTTCAGTCCACATAGAGCTACTCAGATCAAAGAAAGAAGCAAGTACAGAATCAGGAATCTAGCTGATATTCTAGGATCTCTAGCCGAGGGTGAAGAAGTGAATGTTGTGGACTTGGAGAGGGGTTACTAAGGACGTTTTGGAAGGAAAGTTAGAGATTTCTCTTTAACTACATTAATTATCCTGTGATCCTTCGTCGATTTACTTTTCTACAGCTTCATCTAGCTCTTCCTCACCTTATTCTTCGAAAGTCACTGTTGCAATCTAGTGATCTTCTTCATATCGTACTCGTAGTCCTGTTTTCAATCTTCTCTAACTGCTGAGTCACCGATGGAGTGTGTAGAATTTGAACGCATGACAATCGATCGGTGTGAAGCATAAAAAAGATATCAAAAATAAAAGAAAAGAGTTTTAGGGAGTCTTATTTCACATCTCTTCATTTTCCGACTCTTCTTCAGGCACTTCTTCATCGAATTCGCCTTCCTCTTCTAACGGTTCTTCACCAGTCTCTTCTCCAGTTTCCTCTTCAATTGTTTCTTCCTCGATCGGTTCTTCCTCTGTCTCTTCTGGTTCCTCGAACATCTCTTCTTCCATCGCTGGATCAGCTTCTTCACCGCCGCTCTTCATCACGTATCCTATTATAGCCAAGATCACCACTATGATCAATAGTATGCCTACGATCATCGTTATGTTCGAACTATCTTCTCCGGTGTCTAGACTATCTCCTTCGGCATTTACCGTATCTGACTCTTCCCCGAAGTCGATGTCATAATCTCCGTCTTCATCGAATTCGCCATTATACTCGAATTCATCTGTATCGCCAGGCCCAAGTGTTACCGTGTCAACTACTTCACCATCTATTATCAGGTCTAAACTGCCTTCGATGTTACCAATATTCTCTACATCGGCTGTTACGGTCACTTCGAGTCCATCGACTTCCGCTTCAAAATTGGTCACTTCAAATTCAGCTACTTGTTCTTCGAAGTTAGCTGTTATCGACTTGTTTTCATCCATCGTTATGTTTACCATCGTGTCTCCACCGGTTGCATCTCCAATCCATCCGACGAACTCCCAGCCTTCATCGGCTGTAGCATTTAATGTAACGTCGGTTCCTTCATCGTATTCGCTCTCGTCTGGATCCATAGTTACAGATCCGTTCCCATCAATCTCAACTACTAGTTCATAAGTTGCCACTTCAACAACATCTTCTTCGAATTCTGCTGTTATCGAATAATCTCCGAGTACCTCGATAGTGGTAGTTTCAGATGTGGTATC
>JBMCEH010000088.1:0-3742 GCA_048620775.1 Candidatus Natronoplasma sp.
TCCTTTTGGGTATAGGAGGGATAACTGTTCCTTACGACACTTTGATAATGTCCGTGGGACTTTACGTTGGTGTTCCTTTGGTAGTGGGATATCTCTCTAGAGTTTATCTGATAGACAAAAAAGGCAAGAGGTGGTACAACGAGGTCTTTTTAGAAAAGGTCGGCAATCTGACTATACCTGGGTTATTACTGACTTTAGTACTTCTGTTCTCTTTCCAAGGAGACATCATAGTTAACAATCCCATCCATATATTGCTTATAGCGATTCCGCTGACGATCTTCACTTTCACGATCTTTTCCATAGCATACGGTATGGCCTATCTTTGGAGGATACCCCATGATGTTGCGGCGCCGGCTGCTGAGATCGGAGCTAGCAATTTCTTCGAGCTAGCGGTCGCGGTTGCTATTTCAGTATTCGGGATGGCATCAGGAGCAGTATTGGCGACAGTGGTTGGAGTCTTAGTTGAAGTGCCAGTTATGTTAACTCTAGTGGCTATAGCCAACCGGACGAGGAAGTACTTCTGAGAAAATGAAAAGGTGTCTACTATGAAAATATTGCTTATATCAGATATCCACGCGAACTACGAAGCGCTGAAAGAAGTGCTCAAAGAGAAAAGTTGGGACAAGATATACTGTATGGGTGATATCGTAGATTACGGTCCCTCGCCAGAAAAGTGCATCCAAGAACTTTCGGATAAAGCGGATGTTGTAATCAGGGGAAATCACGATAATGCAGTGGCGACAGGAGCGGACTGCGGGTGTAGCTACGAAATTAAGGATCTTTCCGAAGAAGTTAGAAGTATCACAAAGGAGCTCTTGAGTGAAGAATCTATGGAATACTTGCAAGACCTGCCGTTCGAGGAGGAAGAAGATGATTTCTTTTTCACCCATGCCTCGAAAGGTGATCTCTACCAATATCTAAAACCAGATACTCCAGAGAAGGAATTTTCTGTCTTCTCTGAGGTCGATCAGGATATAGTACTACTTGGACATACACATATTCCTATGGACAGGGAAATCAACGGTAAGAGATTCATCAATCCCGGCAGTCTAGGTCAGCCTAGAGATGGAGATAATAGACCTTCCTTTGCCGTGATGGAAGATAATGATCTCTTTTTTAAAAGATTAGATTATGATATGGGTGAAGTCATCAAAAAGATGAGAAAAAAAGAGTTGCCCAAAAGAGCTGTTAGGATATTAAAAGCCGGCAAGGTGGGACCGTGATAGTTTTTGTTCATGGGTGAAGATTATTTTTGATAATTTTGAAATAGCAGGTTATGATATAATATGATAAAAGAAGTGGTCTAGATGGGCGATAAAGAAACACCTTTCGGATTGAAGAAAACCCGGAAAGGATGCGGCTGTTCGGTTTCAAATGGAGTTAATATTTTAAACATCTGTGGAAAGAAGGTGGGGATTAGAGGTATGAAAGAGATTTTTGAAGATCTAGAAGAAAAAAAGATATCACCGGATGAAGTTGATGAAGACAAATTGATAGAAAGGTTCAGAGAAGACAATTATATACCAACTAAGAAAGAAAAAGAGTACAAAGAAGCCTTGCTTTCAGAATACCAAAACTACGTAGAATGATCTGATTACATACTTTTTTGAGATTGATTAGAGAATATTATAAGCAGATTTTATTTTATTCATCAGTGATATCCGATAGATGAATCTTAAATTATCTTTGTCTTTTTTTAAGAATTAAAGAGAAAGACATCGCTAGATGTTTTTTTAGTATCTAATTCACAACATATTCTTTTTTAAAGTTATCAATAGATGGTAAAAACTAAATAGGTAACATTGTTATATAGTATAATGATGTCTAAGGATCTAACGCTTAACTGCCACAATCATCCCGGATATCCTGAGGGGAGATGGCTTCAATTTTTGATTCTCAGAGTGGTTTGTGAAGAATCTCTGCATGGATACGGGATAATAAAAAAGATAGAAGAGCTGAGCGAAGGTAGACATGAAATAAAATCAGGGACGATGTACACCACTTTGAGAAGGATGGAGAAGAAAGGACTGCTCAAATCTGAATGGGAAGAAAGTGAATCTGGACCAGATAAAAGGGTTTACAGTGCTACTAACGAAGGAAGAGAACATCTAAAGAGATGGTTGGAGATGATAAAAGAACGAAAAAGGATGATGGAAAAGATGACGAGTTTTTATGAAGAAGAGTTTGGAGATGAGGAATAAAGGGGGTGAGAAATTATGGAAATATTTGACTTGAAAAAGATGGAAGAAAAACAAGAGATATATAAAGAGGAAGAGTTCAAGATAAGACATATAATCCTTTCAGAAGGAGAGAAAATCCCGCCGTGTGAGATGCCCACCTACGTGATTTTCGTCGTACTTGAAGGAGAAGCTGAAGTCACGGTGGATGATGAATTGGTCACTTTGTCAAAAGGAAAAGGTCTTATCACAGCACCGGCAACGCTTTCAATGGAAACTAAAGAAGGCGTTAAGATACTCGGGATACAGATATCAAAGGGTGAATAGATGAGCATTACAGCTATCTTCATCAATCTATTCGCTCTAGTCTGCTTCCTCTACGGAGTTTATAGGGATAAAGGGAAGGCTGTAGAGTCGTTGAAAAAGGCGGTTTTTTCCTTCTTCAAGATACTACCGACGGTTCTGATAATAATAGTCATCATCGGATTGATGCTCGGCTTCGTACCGCCTTCGGAGATATCGAGGTTCGTAGGAGAACAGTCAGGTATATTCGGTGTTTTACTTGTAGGGCTCGTGGGATCTATCCTGCATATCCCGGCTTTGGTTGCATTTCCTTTATCGGCTTCAATGCTTGAGAGCGGCGCGACCGTTACCGCTGTTGCCGCATTTATCACCACTCTAACGATGATAGGGATGGTGACTCTTCCTATGGAGATAAAAATCCTAGGGAAAAAATTCGCTTTGCTAAGAAACGGAATCAGCTTCGTCATAGCTATCATGATCGCACTGTTTATGGGGTTGATACTGTGAAGGAAGAAAAAAAGAAGATGCTACGGAGTTGGGGGATTTTGGGAGTGACGTTCATACTCGGCCTGATATTGGTCACCATCTATCCTAGAAGACAGGAAGCAGTTGTGAACACCTCTATAGATTATCTATCTGAGATGATCTTCATCCTTCCGGCGGTCATGGTTCTAATGGGCTTGTTCTCGGTCTATATACCCGAAGATACGGTGGTAAAACACTTCGGTAAAACCTCCGGGATCAAGGGCTTCTTCCTAGCGATACTTTTCGGAACTCTACCCACAGGACCGTTGTACGTCGCATTCCCCATGGCCTCGACCATGATCAAGAAGGGTGCAAGGATCAGTAATATAGTGGTATTCCTCTCGGCCTGGGCGTGCATAAAGATACCGCAGGAGATGATCGAACTACAGTTTTTAGGTCCCGAATTCATGCTTGCCCGGTTATCTTTGACAATAATCTTCGTCGGATTGATGGGTCTGGTCATTGAATGGATGATAGATAGGACAGGTGGTGAGATCGATTGACAGGGATGAGGATTCGTCATAGGAAAATACTCTGGTAGACATGCTGTAAAAAAACATGTTGAAATAATAAGGCATAGAAGCAGATCAAAAAGGGATTTAGCATTTTTATCGAATTTGAAGTGGTTTTTGATGGAAAATTTTACAAATATTATCTTTATAACTCGACAGAGATGGATCAGATCAAAAATAAAGCCGATCAATATGAAATCCTTCCAAAGACTCTTTTCATATCAC
>JBMCEH010000089.1:0-3714 GCA_048620775.1 Candidatus Natronoplasma sp.
CCTCCCCAGTCTTCAATATGCTGGTCGAAGCCTGCGGAAACGCCGAGTATATCAAAGCCATTTGCTTCTTCTAAGTAATTTTCGACCTTTTCCAAATAATCGGCCCTCTCTTCGGCGCTAGGATTGACTATCTCGATGTTTGATCCCTCTCCCAAACAGTTTATGTTACCATCTCCCAAGTGAAGATCAAAGTCCATTATGAAGGCACTTTTTATTTTTTCCCTAAATCTCAGATTCTCTATCGTTACGGCCATGTTGTTGAAGTAGCAAAAACCCCAGCTAGAATCCGGTGAGGCATGATGTCCAGGAGGTCTTATGACAGCAAATGATGGATCCTTCTCATAAGCGGATTTTCCGGCGAGAAGAGCTCCTCCAGCCGAGAGTTTGGACATCCTATAAAGCTTATCACCTCTCTGCTTGACGTTCTCAATGTGATGAGGATCGTGTACCAGTTCGAGTTGCTCTCTACTAACAGCTTTAGGTTCTACGAAGTCTAATCCATCAACACTTTTGAGTTCTTCGAGTATACATTTGATTCTCCCTTCTTCAGCAGCCGGGTCCAAAGAATAGTCGGAATCAGTGAAATATGGATGGTATATGACTTTCATCTATGTATGTAAAAAATTTAAGATTAAGATTTAACACTTTCGGCTTTACCCTCAAAAAAATTATTAGCGATGCCATTTTTCTATTCTCGAAGAAAAGCGACGAGGAGCAAGAAAAGATGGAAGAGGACATATTGGAGGAAATGCAGAAGTACGGACGTTTCTTGGAAAAAAGAGGACTCAATCTTTCTTCACACAGCGGAAACATGAGCATCAGGAGAGGCGATCGATTATACATAAAAAGAAGAGGAGCCATGATGGGTGACCTAAAAGAAGAGGATGTAGTTGAAACAGGTGTAGAAGAAGACGACAGCGGTGTTATAATCGCATCTACTGAAGTTGGTGTTCATAGAGCAATCTATAAAAATACTTCTTCTCTTGCAGTCGTCCATGCACACACCCCTTACGCGATCTCTCTCTCACTTGTCAAGGATGAGATCATACCCATCGATGACGAAGGAAAATATTATCTGAAGAAAGTCCCAGTATTGGATATAGAAGAATCGATCGGTTCTGACGAAGTGGAAAAAAAACTTCCTCCGGTACTACAAAATTATCCGGCAGCTATCGTGAAGGGTCACGGAACTTTCACTCGAGGGGAAAACCTGGAAGAAGCATACAATTGGGCTACTGTAGTGGAAAGCATATGCCAGGTCATCTATCTCGTGAAAAATCTTGGAGGAGACACCCGAAAGGAGGTAGATTGGTGACGTTTCACTATATCGAGTTCAAGGCCTTTTGTCACGCTACTGAAAGTCTAGATAGAGTTGAGATATCAGTTGAAAATCTAGCAGGGAGGGAATTAGAGATGGATATATCAGATGCTGAAGGTTATTACGGAAATCCGATAAAGATACTTGAGAGCAAGATATCTAAAAATAGAGAGATGGACGATTTTTTTGAAGATCTGCCCGAAGATGTTATCCAAAGACTTCAAAAAGAAGTGGAAAAAAGGATAGATGAGAGATGTAACTTTTTTTTCCGGATAGACAAAGGCAAAGCTTACGAAGGAGAATCTGTTTTGACAGAAGGGGGGAACAGTATCAGGATCAGGGCTCGTGTTGAAAGCTATCCTTCCAAGAAAAAAACCGCCGTCGAGAAGATGAAGTCATACCTGTCTCAATTGAGAACTTAGTTCTTTAAGTAGAAACATTTATTTGGGCGTTTACTTTAAGAGTTACGAGGATAAATCATGGCAAACGTTGAAGAACTGTTGAGAGAAGCGGAAACTCTTCTCAATCGATTCGAGTACGAAGAAGCTCACGAAAAATTCTCGAAAATTATTGAGAATGACATAGACGATAAGACAGAGGCTCAGGCCCGCTTCGGCAGAGCAGAAGCTTCTCTCGGCCTTAACGAGATAGAGAGCGAAGAGATTTTAGAAGACTATGAAAAAGCGATAGAATTGAATGACAATCCATTTTACAGACAATCCGCAGGAGGTTTCTGTATAGATATAGGAAAATTTGAGAAGGCTGAGGAACACTATAGGAGGGCCGCTGAACTCGACCCCGATAATAAACATCACTACCTGTCAGACCTAGCTGTAGGATACAGGTTCAAGGCTCCGATCATGATGGAAGAATTCGTTGAGCAGGCCGGTGACGACATAATAATCAGAAAATCTCTAAACTATATGCTGGAAGCGCTGGAGATCGACCAAGATAAAGCCGTTGATCTATTATCATAAACACACAAACTTTATATCAAACCGTATTACCTACAAAGACGTGAAAAAAGATGTTCTGTTCGGATTGTGGTGCATTGATGAAGCCATCAGGCGATGAATGGGAATGTAAAAATTGTGGTCTGACGAAAAAGAAAAACGAGGAAGATAATAATATAGTTAGTTCCCAGAAAGAAGAACGGGAAACGGTAGTGATCGAGGAGGAACTGGATACTCTTCCAAAAACAAAAGTCAGATGTCCAGAATGCGACAACAATGAAGCTTTCTGGCGTTTAGAACAGACCAGGGCCGCAGATGAACCGGAAACCAGGATATACAGATGCACTGAATGTAACAACACATGGAGAGAATACTGAGCAGTCGATGAGTGGGGGATAAAATTATATGTTCGAAATAGGGCGGATCCGATTTAGAGCACTCACAAGAGAGGATCTTTCATTTTTAGAAAAATGGGAGAATTCATTCCCGGTGACCCTTTATTCGCGGGGGCAGCCTTTAGTTTTCAAGAACACTCAAGATATCAAAGAAGAATTTGAAGAGTACATAGAAAACGACGATAAACAGCAGTTCATCTTGGAAAAGAAAAAGGATGATAAAAAGATCGGTATAGCAACTTATAAAGACAGGTCAAACGCCGTGAAGAACGCCAACGTAGGAACCTATATAGGGGAACCAGAAGAATGGGATAAAGGAATAGGTAGAGAGATAAGCCTAGGATTATGTGAGATGCTTTTTTTCCATAAAAATTATGATCGATTGAGCGCCCGAAGCGCTTCTTTCAATAAGAGAGCACAGACAGTCCTTGAAGACGTTGGTTTTCAGGAGACAAGGAGGGCCCGAAAGAGTGGCTACGTATTCGGTAAAAAGATCGATTGGGTGATGTACGATCTTTTAAGGGAAGAATACATACCAAAAAGGCAAAAAATACTGGAAAAGATACTGGGTGAAAGAAAAGAAGAATACATTAAAAATAACTGCAAGATCAGGATTTGATCCGCTCAAGAAAGAAAAAATTATAGGGCAAGTTAGTAATTGTGTTTTGAATGATATGATAAATCCTTCGTCGCTGACATATAAACAGAAAATCCTGCTATATCTGAGAGATCATCGTGATCAAGATGATAGAGAAGAAAAACAAGAAAATATAACTCAGAAAGGGATTTCTCAAAACGTCGGTATATCGAGAACGCACCTTTCTAGGGTCCTCAGTTCTCTCTCTGAACAAGGTTTGATCAAAGAAGAACTAGCTCCAGTTGCGGGGCATGATAGGAAGATGAAAACTTATTCTTTGGCCTCTCAGGGCTTCGAGATTTCTGAGAGTATTTTAGACGAACTATCTGAAACATCTATAGAAATTATACAGGGTGAAAAAGAAAAGACTGTGCCCCTTACGAAAGTAGAAGAAGAAACTGACGGTAAACT
>JBMCEH010000090.1:0-3706 GCA_048620775.1 Candidatus Natronoplasma sp.
AAAATCGGAGATAGTATTCAAAAACTTGGATATCTGCATATCTTCCGTGTCCTGAGGTGAAAGGAAATAGATGTGAGGCTTGTCCTTAGAGAACTGCTTGATCAGTTCGGTCTTCCCTATCCTTCTACGTCCGTAGATCACCATGAACTCGAAATCGTCAGATCTGTATCTTTTTTGAAGGGCGTTCATCTCCTTAGAACGGTCGATAAACATCATTATCACGATAATGATTATTACGATAATAATATTTAAAATCTAGGTGGCTCTTTCATCTGTTTTTCGAGATGATGATATATCACTATAAAACATTGTTAAGTACTAATTTTAAAATACGTTAACTGTGATTAACGTTTTTTTGGAAAATACGTTAATTGGGATTAACACTTTACCTGTAAATCGGAGATATAAATGGTCAAGAGATTATTTCCACGTTTTATAACTCTGAATTAGGATCGTGTATCTAGTTTTTTCGATGCATTCACATCGAATTCACGATCGCCCTTTAAATAATCCTATGATACCTTTTGAAAATATAAACGGCCATGGATCAGTAATAGGAACTTTACAATTTTTCGTACCAGATATCTTGATGTTCTATCTGTTCTTGGTCGAATATACCTCTGACATCTACAACTACAGTTTTTCCATCTGTCTGGTCCGTTAGATTATCTATATAGAGCTCTCTGAACTGGTCATGTCCCACAGTTATGATGAGGCAGTCAAAGCCTTTTGTTGTCGTGGTGGGCTTTACGTCGAACTCCTCTATCTCTTTTTCGCTCAGGTAAGGATCGTAGCCGTAGACATCTACTTTGAACTCTTTCAGCATTTTTACGATGTCTTCAGCTTGAGGTTTCCTAATATCTTCTACATTCCCTTTTTAAGTTAGACTCATTAGAAAAACTTTTGAATATTTTATCACTTTACTTACCTCGTTCAAGCCTTTGATCGCGAGCTCTCCCACATGTTTCGGCATATGGTCATTAATGGATCTTCCTGCCAGGATGACCTGAGGGTGGTAGTCAAGTTCTTTCGCTTTTTTGACTATGATAGTAAGGATCTACAGGAATGCAGTGACCTCCCACGAGGCCGGGATAGTAGCGGTAGCAGTTAATTGCCAATCATTATAAATATTTGAAATTCGTAACTTTCGACGATACTAGTGGTAAAAGAAACTCCCGTATCCGTGATAATCAACGTTTACAATGAGGAGGAGAATATTGAGGATTGTTTAGATTCACTACTTGATCAAACATACGATGATTTTGAACTTCTGGTTGTGGACGATGGTTCAACTGACGATACCATGGAAATAGTGGAAAGGTATAGTGAGAAGTTCAACTTGAACACTTGCAGAACTGAACATATTGGACTGCAGAAAGCTCGAAAAATGGGTGTCGATAGATCGACTGGAGATATTGTGATCATCGTAGATGCGGATGAGATATTCAAGCCCGATTTTTTAGAGAACATGTTGAGTCCATTTTCGGATGGAGAAGTCGGAGCAGTCGGAGGCATGTTGAAATCGGTCGGTGAAGGCTGGGTAACAGATGCTTATGGGGCGTTAAACGAGATATTCTACACTATAAGGACAGACGGAGAGGAAGTAGATTGGATCCAGGGTGGTTGTTCTGCTTTCAGAAAAGAAGCGTTGGAGGAAACAGGCGGCCTGACCACTGAAGATACAAGTGAAGATAAAGATATTTCCTGGAAATTGAAAAATGCTGGATGGAAAGTTGTTCTGAGTGAAAATGCAGTAGCCTATCATAAGGATCCACAGACGTTGGGTTCTTTGATGAAAAGAGAGTACGATATAGGGAAAAGAGAATATTTGTTATTGAAGGATTATAAGGAAAGGTTCGGCTTGAAAGAGCTGAGTCGGTTCTATCCTCTTTTTGGGTTGGTTTTGCTCGTTTTCGTGCCGTTTTATCGGCCCTTAGGAGTGTTATTATTGATTGGTGTGATATCGAGTATGATAGGAGTGGCTTACCTCATCCATAAGAATGTTGAAGATAGCTATTTTGGCATATCTGTAAAAAGTTGGATCGTTTTAACGATGATCAATTTGGCATGGAGTCTAGGCTTTTTATTTTCTCGTGACTAGAGAGAGATATCCTTCAATGCGTCCTTGATCTTATCCTCCTCTTTCGAGGATTTTGAAGATAATTTATTTTTGAATAATTGAAGGTTCTTTCCGTCCATATCTGAAGGTATGTTCACTCCGAAATAATCGATTATGGTTGGAGCCAAGTCTAAGATCTTTACATCCTCTAATTTCCCCTTTTTACCTATGTCCTTACCTATCGCTGCGAAAAGACCGTATTTCTTGTTCTCGCCTTTCCACTTTTCATTGAACTGGAAAACCCCTTCTTTACCTAGTCCTCCAGTTATGTGGATGCCTTTCTCTTGGTCCATCACTAAATCGGGAGCTTCTTCTAGATATTTCCCATGATAGATTTCTTCTTTTTTGTAAACCTTTTTGATTATCGCTTTACCCGAATCTGGATGTTTCAGAGCTTCTAATTTATTTATTAGTTCATTTTTTAGACTTTCTTTATCTTCTACATTTGGATTTATATAGATCGGTCCCTGGCCGCTGGCGAACGCTTTTGAGTTCTCCCAATCCAGCTTTGAAGTCTTGCCCTGTTTTGTCACTGCACCCTCTTCGGTGGGCACGCTTTCGATGACCGATTTCGGGAGAAACTTTCTGATCATGCTCTGAAGGTGAAGATGGTCAGAGATTTTAGCTAAGATTTCCCTATCTATATTTAGAAATTTTAAAAGGTCCGAAAAAGTGATGTTTGTTTCCAGATAACTTTCTTCTTCCAGCCAAGTATTGATATTGAAGACGTGTTTGATCTCGTTGCTGCCGTGATCGGACATGAATAGAACGTTCTCTGCAATCTCTAAAACCTCTCCTATCTTTTTATCTATTATCTTCCAAGCACTTTTTGTCTTTTCGTCGTTCCAGAAAAAGTGCTGAAGGACGTTTATCCGAAAGATGGTGAGCTGTAAGAAATCAACTTCGTATTCTTCCGCGAGATCTAGAGCAGCATTACATTTAGTTTCGATGATCTCATTGATCTCCTTCGATGCTTTTTCTGGATGCGACCTGATAAACACATCAGGTCTGATTTTGAATTCATATTTTCTTCTCAGTTTGTCTTCTAGTTCCTCTGGGTAAGTGAAGTCTTCGTCTGCCGCATCTGGACCTCCTGAGACCAAGAATCCGTTCACCTCGTGAGGTGGATAGGTGGTAGGCATGCCCATCACACCGACTTTGAAACCGTTATCACCAAGATAGTTCCATATCTCCTTATGCTGAAATTTTCTTTCTGTTGGATAGTAAACTTTCTGTTTATTGAAATCTATATTCTCCCACCAGAAGATACCTAATTTCCCGGGGTTCTTACCGGTTGCATAGGCCTTCCAATTGGGCGACGTGACCGGCGGGAGAACAGATTCCTGATCAGCCCACACACCATTCTTTTTCACCTTTTTGAGATTGGGTAAGATACCTTCTTCGATCCAGGGGTCCAACAGTTCGAAAGAAGCGCCGTCTAGGCCTATTACTGCTAGTTTCATCATCGATAGGAGTAGAGATGGCATAATTAATTGTTTTCGTTCAATCTCTTCATAGCTGAAAAGAGACTGATGAAAATAAAGGAATCGTAAAGTTTATTGGCAGGTCTTCAGTACCAATCCCATG
>JBMCEH010000091.1:0-3695 GCA_048620775.1 Candidatus Natronoplasma sp.
CGCGTCGCAGCCTCGACAGGGCCACATGATGGGCCACTACACTACCAGGGCAATTTGGAAAAACAGCAGACAATAGCAAACAGTATGAATTATTAAAGTCTTACTGTTCATTTTCTTGGAGACCTGCCAAAGATATAAAAGTATCTCTTTACCTTCTATCTAGATATCAGATATGAAACCCTTCCTCAAATTGATGAGACCTTTAAACTGCCTGATATCTTCCTTCAGTGTCTCCATAGTTATGATAACTCTGCTGGGCACAGATTTCATTTCTAATCAGATCTTACTCTATACTGCTATAGGCATGTCTGTCGTCTTCTTTTTTACTGCTGCTGGCAACACACTCAATGATTATATGGATAGAGAGACAGACAAGATCAATCACCCCGATAGACCGATACCATCTGGAAAGGTAAGCCCCAAAACTGCTCTAGTTTTTTCTGCAACGATGTTCGGTATAGGTATAATCCTATCGTTTTTATTGGAACCTTGGATCCCCCAAATCATCGTGATATCTGCTGTTGTTTTGATGATAGCCTACGAAAAGAAGTTCAAAAGGGAAGGGCTAGCGGGAAACTTGATAATATCGACTTTGACCGGCATGGTTTTCATTTTCGGAGGGTCGATCTATGGAGAACTATATCTTCCCACCTTATTTGGACTCTTAGCTTTCCTAGCTACGGTTGGTAGAGAGATAGTAAAAGATATCCAAGATGTCGAGGGAGATATAAACAGGAATACCTTTCCAATGAGAGTAGGTCACAAAAAAGCCGAGATAACTGCTTCAGTTTTTATAATAGGCGCGGTTGTCCTGTCCCCTTTCCCCTATATTTTAAATCTTCTTTCCATATCTTATCTGCTAGTCGTTCTTGTGGCAGATGCAATATTTATATATTCCCTCCTATTACTTACCTCTGCAGAGAAATCTCAAAGATTCATAAAATTGGCCATGGTGATTGCTATGATCGCACTTCTTACTGGAGGATTAATATGAACATACTCAATTACATACTCGATAAAAAGGATGAAGAAACACTTCATATGGGTCTCATCGACCCAGACGAACAGAGCCCTGAAAAATCGGGCGAGTTGGCTCAAGCTTTAGAAGAAGTTGGATCTGATGCTGTAATGGTTGGTGGATCGACTGGTATAACACAGGCAAAGCTAGATAAAACAGTCAGGGAGATGAAAGAAGTTACTAGTTTGCCGATTATACATTTTCCAACAGAAGCAGGAGCTATTTCACCTCATGTAGATGCAATATATTTCATGAGCATGCTCAACTCGAAGGATCTCAATAAGGTTATTGGGGAACAAGTGGCTGGGGCACCTTACATCAAAAAATTAGACATTCAGCCCCTTCCTATGGGATATGTAGTTGTTGAACCTGGAATGACTGTAGGAGAGGTCGGAAAAGCAGATCTCATCCCCCGTGGTGAATCCCAGATGGCTGTAAATTTTGGATTGGCTGCACAGTATCTAGGCATGAAACTATTTTATTTGGAAGCAGGATCTGGAGCCCCCGAACCAGTACCTGTGGAAATGGTAAGAGCCTGTAACGAAAATATTGACATACCTCTTATAGTTGGAGGAGGCATAAGAGAACCAGAACAAGCAGAGAGTATCGCAAAAGCAGGAGCTGATGTTATCGTAACTGGAACCGTCCTTGAAGAATCATCAAATATCGATCTCAAACTCAAAAAATTAATAAAAGCGGTGAACGATATATAAATATGGAAAATACCGTTTTGATCTCGGAAAGAGAATCGAGATCTCTCTTATTTCGCCTGCCTAGTCTTAAGATCCAACTCACTACTATGGGTATCCTTTCTTTACTCTATGTTCTGAATTTTCCTCTCAATGAAATCTCCACTTATCTGATCATACTCAGTCTAGTTTTCATACCGAGTATCCTATCAGTCTTTATCCTGCCATACCTGAGGTCTTATAAGGTAAAGATGAATCTTAGACAATCTGGATTCATTACTCTCTTTTCATTATTGTCTAGCCTTATTTTCTATTGGATATTGATCTTTGTAGGGCTCTCCTTCGAACGGTCTTTTCTCATATCGATCGCATTTCCTGTTTCTATCAGATTTATAACAATAACAGGAGCCTTTCAGTACAATTTTAAAAAATCTTTAACCCCTAGCCTTCTTCAATCCCTGCTCCCTTTACCATTATTTCAGATATTTTACAACATTGATCTTTGGAATATTTCTGGATATCTGATAACGCTTCTGATAGGTCTGGGTTTCGTCTTAGTATTGATACCTATTATCAATAAACCTTTTGAGAAAGACTTCGGGATTCCCACGTTAAAGCTTGTAAATATCATCACAAAAACAATCTTGGGGGAAAAGGGAGGAAAAGAAGAATTAGAAGAATTTTTCGAAAAAAACTCAATTTTAGGTGATATAGAATACACTATTTATTCCTTCAGAACTGAAGATGAAAAAAGGTACAGGGCTCTATTTGTGATACCAGGATTTCACCCGGGGCCTCTAAGAGGAGTTGGAGGCTCCAGATTATCCACTATATTGTCTGAAGAATTGAAGGATCATGAAGAGGTCTTCACTTTTCACGCCCCTTCAACACATCCGTTAAATCCGGTGAGAGAAGAGGACTGTAAAATACTTTCGAAATCCATAAAAAAGGACTTGAAAAGATTGAATTATTCGAACAGAGCGAGTCGATTCATCAGAAAAGAGAAGAACGGGATAGTGGGCGCTCAGCGTTTTGGAGATAGTGTTTTGACAAATCTTTCATTTTATCCGAAGCCGGCGGAAGATGTTCACGCTTCTGTCGGAAAAATGATATCTCAGATTGGGAAAAGTAATGGTTTTTCTAATGTAGGAATAATAGATTCACACAACTCTGGAGAGAGAGGCGTCAGCAGTATTGTTTATCCTACTAAGAGAACTAAGAGGATAATAAATCTCTCTTTGGAAACCTTCAAAGACGTTGAAGGACTAGAGACGAATAAATTCAAGATGGGAACCTCATCTCAGGGCGGATATGAGGAGAGCGGCATCGGTCATGAAGGGATAAAGGCCGCGGTATTCGAAGTGAATGGACAGATAAGTGCCCAAATAGTGGTAGATGCTAACAATATGGAAAAAGGATTGAGAGGAAAAATACAGAAAGGCATAGAAGACCTGGTTGATATCTCAGAGTTGCATACTACGGACACACATGAGATAAATACGCTGTTGCACAGCCATCAGCCATTAGGAGCAAAGATATCATCAGAGAGGTTGATCAAAGATATTAGAAAACTTCTAGAAGAGGCGATTAGAGATTTAGAGCCGGTAGATGTTGGCGTTACGACCAATACTTTGAAAGATGTGGAATTGATGGGTCCTATAAACACGGATAGATTGAATGCTGTATCTGAAACTATCGCTAGTACGATACCCTATACATTGATATTGACATTTTCCCTTTTATTCTTACTAACTCTCTTTATCTTTTCAGTGGCTTGGTGAAAACAGTTATATATTTTATCTGATTCTTTTTGAAGCGAAGATTCCGATTGAATATTCCTGGTTACCACTGACCTATCAACCTAGCCCGGTGGTGCTTTGGAATCGAATATTCCAAGTTACCACCGCACTTCGTAGAAGCCCGGTGGTGTAGCGGTCAATCATATGGGCCTTTGGAGCCTGTGACGGCGGTTCGAATCCGCCCCGGGC
>JBMCEH010000092.1:0-3625 GCA_048620775.1 Candidatus Natronoplasma sp.
TCTACGACTTTTATATATCGAGAACACAACACTCCTCTCCCTACACCGAAAGGGATATGTAGCTTGTCCTCTCTAACTTTGAAGCGAGAGTGTGATAATGATGATAAGCGATTCAGAATTGGTCGGATTTTTGGAAGATCATCTTTCGATCGACGAGATAGAAGACGAGAGCGAGAACGGAGTCCAAGTTGATGCTTCTACAGAGATAAACAAGATCGCCTTTGCAGTCGACGTGAGAAAAGATATCGTAAAGAGGGCCGTCGAGACCGATGCGGACCTTTTATTCGTTCATCATGGGCTGATCTGGAACAATGGTTTGGGACCATTGGTCGGCAGAGAGTATCAGATCATCAAAGAGCTCATGGAAAATGACATAGGACTTTATGCGGCTCATCTTCCTTTGGATGTGCATCCAGAGGTCGGCAATAACGTTGAACTGGCTAGGACCATCGGAGCTGAGATAGGTGAACCGTTCATGGAGTATAAAGACACCAGGATAGCCAGACTCGCGACCTTCGAAGAAGAAAAGAGGGTCGATATGATAGCCAAAACTCTAGAAGTTACGCTGGACACGGAAACTTATGTTGTCAGTGGAGAGAAAGAGGTAAAGAAAGTGGGAATATTGACCGGAAAAGGCGGTCAAGCTCTGAAGTCGGCGAAAGAAAACGGAGCAGAACTCTTCATAACCGGGGAACGCACATACATGGCCTACAACGAAGCTTTGGACTTGGATATGCCGGTTATCTTCGCTGGACACTATGCCACAGAAACACTAGGTGTGAGAAAGATGGAAGAATTGCTCACAGAAAAATTCGATGTTGAGACAGAATTTTTACCCTCGCGGACCACGATATAGGGCAATAGTTATATTGGTTTTGTTATCGTTATCATCGCATCTAAATGATTGCATCTTCATGCAAAATTATTAATACCTTATGTACTAATCATAGTTTGAAAGATGATGAATAGGGACCCGCTTGAGATCTTACGATGGCTCTATTCCATCCTGATAAAGATCATAAAGGCTCCTGGAGTCATGTTGAAGGGCATGCGACGGGAGGGAGTCTATTCTTTTTTGAAAGAGAGGATGAAGAAACCTACTAAGGACGAGATATTGGAGGGAAACGTTCTTGCCGTGATGTTCAAATTAGGATGGCCTATGATGGTCGCTACCTTTTTAAGAACGCTTTACAACCTCATAGATACTTTTTGGCTGGGCAGGATTCCGGACCCCGAGGTGGCGGAGTATTCCGTTACGGCTGTCGGCCAAGGATGGACCGTGGTCTTCATGATGATGTCCATCGAGATGGGATTTGGTATCGCAGCACTCGCTCTCATATCTCAATACACTGGATCAAGGAATTATGAAGAGGCCGACAGGACCGCCGGCCAGCTTTATTTCGTTGCTATAATAGCTTCTCTCATCATAGGCATCGCCGGTTACTTTTTCACTCCTGTTTTCATGAACATCCTAACAGGTGGAGAAGAAGAACTAGCCTATTACGGAACTCAATACATACAGATCATCTTCCTCGGACTGCCTTTCATGTTCCTCTTTTTCGCTTTCATGTACACTCTCCGAGGCTGGGGAGACACGATAACACCCATGAAGATAACGGCTTTTTCCGTTGTTTTAAATATGATAATAAATGAGGTTGGCGTAAAAAGGTACTAACCTCGTATTTTGACAATAGATTTTTCCCATGCCTTTGATAATAGATGATTTTTTTATTAGAATAGACTTGTTACGTAAAACTCATTTTTGAGTTTTTTTTTCTTTGAGGTATCTTGTAACTCTTTTGATATTCACGCCCGTTCCTTTAGCTATCGTAGAGTTTCTCACCTTGATTTTACCGGTATACCTTGTTCTTTTGCCTGTTTTATGATACACTTCGTTGATCATAGATTCAGCACCCGCTCTCAATTGTAAGAACTTCTTGTATTCTGGATCTTTCATCAATGCTCTCCGTTCAGCGGTTATCCGCTGACGATGATAGAATCCATAGCTGTAAAATTCATTTCTTTCCACTACAAAACATTGTTCTCTCAGTTTACAATTATCACACGTTTCTTTTTCGAACCTTCCCCAGTAGCGTTTATTATTTGGATAATACTCTTGTCTACAAGGTTGATGTCCTTCTGGACATTCAAGCATGTCATGACCATCAAATACAGCTTCTCCGAGTGGTATCCTTTCATCTTCAATTTGTCTTCCTTTTATGCCAGAGAAATGCTGGGTCACGCCGTTCTCACCACATTTCTCTTCGATATCTTTTCCAGAGTAGCCAGCATCGTTGATCAGATCCTCCATATTCGTTTGATCGGATAGCTCGTCAACAGAAGACTCTAGCATTTGAACATCTTCAGTATTATTGGTATCAATATCGACTTCTGTGATAATCTGAAATGGATTATCTTTTGAGCAGGTTTCACACCAGTTCGATTTGTAGCCTTGATAACTTTCACCATTTTTCTCTCTATATGTTGCTTCATCATCGTGTGTACTCTGTAAAGAATCGCTAGGTACATCTTTTGGTTCTTTCAGCTCTACATTCTTTTTCTGTTCACTGTCGTCATCATCATCCTTCGATCCACGGAATTTTTTTGCAGGTTCCCATATCTGCTCTTCCTTGTTCTCTTCTTCATATTCCTCGTCATCTTCAAGTTCAGCGATACGATAACATTGTTCGTCCAGCACTCTACAAACATGCTCAAAGCTCTTGAGCATGTTGTACTTTTCATCATCTTCAAATCGATCTTTGATCCAAGCGGTAAATTCAGCTAGTTCTTCCAACTTTTCTTCGATATCCTTCCTTTTCAATCGATAAGTCAAGTTCAGATTTTCATCGAGTCTGAACTTACTTATCTCATCAGGTATTTTCTCTAATTCATCGTCAGGTAGATCAATTAAGAAATTGTGTAAGACCTTGAGAAACAAGTCTAGTCTTGTAAGATTCTTTATATTAGCCTGTATGAACGTCGAATCCATACGTTGAGTGCCCCCATCTATTTCGAACTCGTCCATCAGATCGTCCCGTATCTCTTTGAATACTTCTTTCATTAAAGATATTCCCGTCTCTTTCTCATATATAACTAGCCTTCTTCTAAAATTGTTGAGCGTCTTCTCTGCAAGTGTATCTTCACCTAGATTTTCCTTCCCGATCGCATAGTTCACACCCAAATCCAGATAATATTTTTCTATCAGAGTTTCGTCATTCCAATCGAACCACTCTTTTAGTATCTCTAAAGAAACCAGTTCATTAACTGGTTTGTTAGGTCGGCTGTATCCATCACTGTATAGATCAGCAAATTTATCTTCATCTATCTTACTAAAAACATGTTCATAGAACACTGCGGGCCAGTTGTTATATAGTAACTCTTTGGCCTTGGTTGGCAAGTTTTTAACAGTTGAGTTCAACTTTTCCTGTTTATAATCCTCATTTTTCCTGAACATAAAAACACCTTTTCGGTAGGATTTTCAACATATTCCAGAATATTATTAGAGAATATAAATCTTTTGCTTTGCAAAAGATATATTCCTCAAAAATACTACCTTTTTACGGTGCCCTCATAATTACAATTATACAGACGCCGATTTGGAGGAGGGTTTAACCCTTTACGAAGA
>JBMCEH010000093.1:0-3624 GCA_048620775.1 Candidatus Natronoplasma sp.
TGACTTGAAGCTATACTCGTTAGAGACGATGGAAGAAGAACTCTCTTGAACTCTCAGAAATGCTGATCACCAGTGTTTAAAACCTTTTCTATTTACTCACCCATCTCATAACCACACCCAACCCCACTCAGTTGATAATTATCAAACACGGCATCCAGCTGTCATAATTCATAACTATGATCGACAGTTGGATTTGTCAATCCCCGAGCAGGCGATTTGGGAGTGTGAACAAATTTACTAATTTGTGAATAAGTGGAATAAAATTCCTCTTGCTCGCAAACCCTTGATTACAATCGACCGACCGTAGGGAGGTCATATACCCACAGCTTCTAGCTGTGGGAGAGAAAAATCACACGTAGAATCACTAAATTTTTCGCGCTCTTGTAGAATATACCCTCAGTAAAAAGATACCAAGCGATCACAAGGACGCTGCCGATTATGAGACGCAAAGTGATGAACAGCAACTTCTTTTTTTCTAACAGAGTGAACGATCAAAAGAAGCGATACGGACAACTATTTATACATCGCTGTATTATACATAATTGTATAACACAGAGGTGTTTAAGGGTATGAAAAATCCGTTCGAATACCGGCTGATCGCAAAGGGAAAGGAATTCATAGACCGGGAGTATGAGATGCGTGCTATACTACAGGCCTTAAAAAGCGGTCAGAATATAACCATCTATTCTCCGAGGAGATATGGGAAATCGAGCCTTATTTTGAGCACTCTTGATAGTTTGAGCGATCACTACGACACTGTTTACATCGACTTCAACAAGATAAACAGCGTCTCAGAACTCGCAGATTGACTCATAAGCTCGACAACGGAAAGTTCCTACTCATCCTTAGAGCAAGGTTTCTCATTCGTTAGAGATACTCTCCTGTCGCTGAGACCTACTTTCACGCCGACTAAAGAGGGAAGTTTGTCGATCTCGGTCAAACTGGTTGATAGAGACGAAGATCTCGAAAAGGCCCTCAAATTTCCGCAGAAAGTGGCCGAGAAAAAAGATACAGACTTGATCGTGGCGATGGACGAATTCCAAAGGATCAGAAACCTGAACGGAGACACTCTAGAGAGACTTTTCCGCTCCATCATACAGGAACAGGATAAGGTCACCTACCTCTTCAGTGGATCTCAGATCAGGATGCTACAGCAGATGTTCGAGAGCGGTGATAGACCGTTCTTTAAATCCACCAAGATAATGAAGCTGGGTAAGATCCCAAATCAGGATTTCAAGGAATACATTCTCCAGTGGTTCGAAGAAACAGGACTTGAGATAGACTATACTTTAGTAGATGAAATACTCGATCTCACAGACGGGCACCCGATGAGGACAAAACAGATATGCTTCGAAGTGTGGAACAGAAAACAAACCGGAGAGCCTGGGCCTTCATTGGATCAAGTCCTCGACGTGATGATCGAGAACGACATCTATATCGAGGAGGTCTGGAACAGCATAAACAGTGCCGTGCAGCGAAGGGTATTGGAAGCTCTTGTCAACGAGGAAAAACCGTACTCACACGAGACCATAGAACGATATGATCTAAAAGGGAGTTCGCACGTCCAGAGAGCGATCAAAAGCCTGGAGAAAAAAGGTATCCTTTATGAGGAGCAGATAGTCGACCCATTTCTAAAAGAATGGATCAAAAGAGAATCTAGGTGACTCAAACTTTACCAAGAATTATTTTATATTTTGATCTACGCACCCTTTACATCTGAGATGAGCATGTATGGGGTTCTTCGTCTTCCCAGGTCACGCAAAGATGATCTGAGTAGTCCGTCACATCTCCTCTTTCAACTCTCTAAAAAATTTTTCTTTAGCTTCTCTCTCGTACCATGGATAATGTCCGCATTTATTCAGAAGTACGAACTTGAAGTCTTTCAACCTTTCGGAAAGTGGAGTCTTAACGCCTTCAGCCGGATGATGATCGTAGTCTCCATGGAAAGCCACAACAGAACAATCCACGGACCGACCTTTCTTCAAAATCTCACCGCTCCTTCTCAATTTTTCTGCCTCACGCCATACCTTTTCATTCACCTCCCCGATGACCTCCAGGTCGTATTCTCTAGAGATTGTCAGGTCATAAGAACTAGCTTCCATAATCAGCTTACCGTATTCCCTCATCGCTCTTTCGCTCTCATCTTTCCTATTTTTAAGTTCAAGGTATCTCTTTTTCTGAACTCCGTTCATATGTTCTAAAAGAGCCTCTTTCATACCTTCCACATATTCATCTTTAAAAGGAGGGCTCGATATCATGATCAGTTTATCCAATCTCTGTGACTCCGCTGCGAACATCCAGGCGAGCCATGCTCCCCAGGAATGGCCGATCAAAACTACATCATTATCACAGAATCTTTCTATCACTTCTCTCAGCCAATCAAGTTGTCCCGCGACAGAGACTTGATCGAAAAAGGGTTCGATCACACTGTTCTCCTCCGAAAGTTCCTTGGCTAGAGGACCCGCATCGCCCAGAGCTCCAGGTCCACCGTGTATAACCACTACATCATACGGCGGATCACCATATCTTCTAGATCTGTTCATTTCACTCCGATCATATGTAAGGTGAGAAACGATAAATTATTTTCCCGTTTTAAGACGTGTATGACCATGTTAGACATATCAGGATTTGATGAGAGTATAACAAAGAAGATTCTAGTTCATTTATCCCGTTCTTTTCCTCTAAAGTACTGAAGCATGCTGATATAATCATTCAATGCATCATCAGTAACTCCAACGATGAACCTTTCAATTTCATCTGTCAATTCTAGATCTAATTTGTAGATAGCACGTCTGATAATTTTTGGTCTCAACCTTTCTACCAACTCCGAGTATTCAACACCCACGAGATACGCATATTCTTTAAGAATGACATCCAAAATAATCAGCCTTTTGAATCTTTTAGGTCTGATCCCCTTTATCCCCGTTAGCATTTCATTTACTACCTCTAAGCCATCATTAGACATATTATCGATTGATTAATATGACAACTGATTATTTAAAATTTCTGGATATAAGTTCTATCTTTTTCACCGTTGATCCAGACAACATAAAAAGAAATATACCAGGATATCGTTAGCATTGAATAGCGCGAGGCATAAGAAGATATGAAAGGCATATACTTTCTCATTTTGAAGTTAGATGAGCCGATCAACAAAAGGGTAGGTGCATTGGGTGATATAGAATTTCAAGATGGTAGATATATATACGTCGGATCAGCTCAGAACGGATTAGAGGGAAGGATTTCAAGGCATTTGAGATCTGAAAAGAGTAAACACTGGCATATAGATTATCTTTTGGAGAGCGCGGAGATCGAAGAGGTACTGGCGTTTGAGATGGATAGGGAAAAGGAATGCGAGTCTGCTAGAGTTCTAGGAGATCTATTCGATAAAGTAGAAAATTTCGGCTGTACGGATTGTGATTGCGACTCCCACCTATTTTTTATTCAAAGAAGCGAGGATGAGCTGATACAAAAAATAACATCTGAAATAGGCAGAAAAGGGATCAAATCAAAAGACCTCGAACTTCAGTAACTTTTTTATTTGATACCTCATTGTAGTGCCTGAATCTCAACGGGCCCGTGGGGTAGCTTGGTCGATCCTTCGGCGTTCGGGACGCCGGTACC
>JBMCEH010000094.1:0-3605 GCA_048620775.1 Candidatus Natronoplasma sp.
CTAGAGATATCGGTAAGAATATAGAGAGAGTGATACAAGATAGGGGGTTTAACCCGATATCCAATCTCACGGGACATGAACTCAAACGATATATTTTGCATACAGGAACCTCGATCCCTAACGTACCTAAAGGTTGGAAGAAGATAAAAAAAGGCATGGTACTCGCCGTAGAGCCGTTTGCTACAGATGGAAAGGGAAGAGTTAAAGAATCAGATGCAGGAGATATATATAGGCTGAAAAGGAAGAGAAATATAGCTGGAAAAGATCTTGAATTCTATGATTGGATCAACGAAAACTTTGACAAATTGCCTTTTGCGGGAAGATGGTGCAAAAAATATGGGGATGAATACAAAGGATTGCTAAATAGATTGAAAAGATTCGGCACTGTGATGAATTATCCCGTACTGGTTGAAAAAAAGAACGGGATCATAAGTCAGCGGGAGCACACTATGATAGTAACTTCTAAGGGCTGTAAAATTACTACGAAAATTTAATTTTCTATAGATCCCAATAATCTTCTAAAATCTCTTTCAGATCATCAACGATTTCGACTAATTTTTTCTTCGGATCGTAGTCGATATCACTTATTTTCTGATCTGAAGGTACAGGAAGATCTACACCCAGAGTACCTATGGTGATAGCTTTCCAACCCTCTACGACTCTGTGGCCATAGCCAGACAGCATCAGGTCGATATAGCCCGCACCGTTATCATGGGCCATGCTTCTACTTATCTCTCCCAGGTACTTGAGCCCTCTCATGTCCAAACCGAGATCGGTCAATGAATCGGCATGATGAGGATCGGAACCACCGTTCCTTATCATTACGTCAGGGGAGAATTGATCAACCACCGGCTTAACTATCTCCTCAATAGCGTGATGATAATCGGCAGAGTTAGAATCTCTCGGCATTGGGATGTTGACTTTGTAACCTTTCCCCTCTTTCTCTCCTATTTCATTGATATATCCCCTTCCAGGATACAGTGTCGCGGGATCCTGGTGCATCGAGATGAAAAGAACTCGGGGATGTTTCTTAAAGATGTCCATCGTACCGTTGCCTTGATGAGCGTCTGTATCGAATATCACAACGTTTTTTCCCTCATCGAGCAGATATTGTGCAGCCACGGCTACATCGTTAAATATACAAAAGCCTTCACCGTAGTCAGGTCCTGCATGATGTAGGCCGCCTAGATTTATGGCGAAATCCGTTTCTTCCATAGCTTTAGCCGCCTGAAGACTACCACCAACTATTCTTCGTGCTGCGTCGGGAGAACCTTTCTTTATGGGGGTGTCCATGGTCAAAGAGCCGCCGGTCTTTTCTTTTTCTTTCACTTTTCTTATATACTGAGACATATGGACCGTTTTCAAAACTTCATCATCTACCGAGGGAGATTCCATTATCTCCACTTTAGAATTCATCTTCTTCTCCTTTTTGATCTCTTCTACAAATCTAGAGAATCTGTTCGGATTGAAAGGGTGGAACCTACCAAAACTGTAATCTCCATATTTTTCGTGAAAGAACAACGGTATTTTATCCATCTTTTTTCCTCCTTTTTTTGGCCTCTCTATGTGCTTTTCTTATCGGTTCTGGAATCTTATATTTACAATATTTCCTTACCACATCAACTGCTTGATTATGTGAAACAAGATGACCCGGAGACACGTATATAGGGTTTTTTGCCCTATCCCCCTCTAAAACGGCATGACCTATCAATTTTCCTTTCTCTTTCACCTTTGAGACTCGATTGTTTTGATCCACCTTCTCATTTAGCGAACCACATAGTTTACTTTTTGCCACACCAATCGTGGGGATACCACTTTCTACACCAAAATGTGATGCTAGTCCCACTCCATCTGGATGTAATATACCGTTGCCGTCTACCATCATGATATCGGGTTGTGTATTGATTTCCTCTAAGAGTTTTAGCAGAGAAGGTAGTTCTCTAAAAGCCAAGTAGGTCGGGATATATGGAAATTTTACCTCAGATCGAACGGTATAAAGCTCGACCTCTTCTCCCTTTTCCCAAAGAGAAAGAGCTGCGTATGCATCAGGATAGGAATAAGATACATCTACTCCTGCTACCCTTTTTATGTTTTTGGAGAGATTTTGAATAGATATCTTTTCTTTCACCTCTAACTGGTTACGTCGAAGTTTTTTAAGAGGAAGATCAGATTCAAAATCTGAGAAAAGAACTTCCTTAAAGTTCCTAATCCTTCTTTCTTCGATCTTTACTCCTTCCCTTTCAAGCAAATCTCTTTTTTTCTTTTCCCCTTTAGCGTAGCCTCCCAAAGTTCCATCTGATCTGACTACTCGATGACAGGGTACCTCTGGAGCATAGGGGTTTTGGTTCAGCATTTTCCCTACGGCTCTAGCCGCTATTTTATCACCGAGGGCTTCCGCCAATTTTCCATAAGTGGATACTCTACCTTTAGGTATCTGAGAGACGATAGAATAAAAGTCCTCTCTGAAATTTTCTACTACTTGAAGGCCTTCCATATGTCCCTGTAATCGGATGCCTTTTAAAATCCTTTTCGCAAAATCCCCCGATATGGTTATTCTAGTTTCGAGTAAAGTTAAATATCTTTGTTTTACTCCTCTTTTTGAAAAAGGATTGACCCGAGATGATAGAAAAAGGAGATATCGTAGTTCTATGGACAGAAAACGAAAAACTTCTCTGCCGTGCAGACGATGAGACAAAAAAGATCCCCGGCATAGGAGTGGTGAATACTGAAAGATTCATCGGAGAGGATTGGGGAAAAAAAGTAGATCTTGGTAAAAAGACCTACCATCTTCTTCAGCCCTCGCTGAAAGACATACCAGATTTGATAGATAGGGGAGCCCAGATCGTCCTTCCTAGGATCGGAGGGATCATCTCCACCTACTGTGATCTCACCTGTGGGAAGAGGATTGTTGAGGGAGGAGCCGGTTCTGGTGCACTGACCGCTGTTCTCTGTCAGATGGTCCGTCCCGAAGGAGAAGTGATCACCTATGAAAAGAAGGATAGTTCGATAAAAAGGGCTAGAAGGAATCTGAAGAGATTAGGTCTAGATGGGGTTTCTACCATAAAACAGGGAGATGTTACCGAAGGTGTAAAAGAAGAAGAAGTCGACGCCTTTATTTTGGACATACCAGAACCCTGGGACGCTGTAGATGTAGGAAAAAAAGCATTGAAAGATGGCGGTTTTTTTGCCTCTTATGTACCCACTATGAACCAATTAGAGAGGGTAACGAGTGAATTGAGAGGTCAGAACTACATAGACATTAAAACTTTTGAAGATCTAGAGAGAGATGTAGTGATAAAGGAAGGAGCGGTCAGGCCGTCTTATGATATGTTGGGTCATACAGGTTACGTGGTCATCGCTAGGAAAAAATAAAAAAATTCTTAATTATATAGAGGCAATCATAACACTTATATCTTTTATTTTTATTGCCAGTTCAAGAGGTGTAAAACCATGAAAACAACTATAGGCCGATTGTTGCAGGATAAGGCCAAAGAAAATCCGGAAAAAGAAGCTGTCATATTTGAAGATAGGAGAATCACTTATGAAGAACTCAATGAAAAAGCCGAGAGATTGGCTAATTTTTTGATGAATAGAGGTATAGGAAG
>JBMCEH010000095.1:0-3598 GCA_048620775.1 Candidatus Natronoplasma sp.
GATGGCGAGAATGTCAGACTTAAGATGTTGTGACTCGAATTTTCTGATATCATCACTCGAATATAAAAAGGATTTAAACGATCTTCTCGTCCTCTAATGATCAATATTCCTCTCCTCACAACCCACATCTATCAAAAACAGCAGTTCTTACCATACCCAGAAAACAAAAGCCATGATCCCGTCAACTATACATGATCGACAATTGTCCCCCTCTCACCCAGCAGGCCTGTGAGTACGGACAGGCCAGCGCAGTAGGGTGTGTTGGATTTTATTCCAAATATAACGAAATTCTTAAATAGATTTACGCTTTATATGGAATAATATGCGCAGAACAGAGATCAAGATAATACAGACTCTAAAAGAAAAACCACTCAAATTAAAAACATTAGCCTCAAAGATAGACAAAAGCCAGAGTTGGGTGTCTGAACTAGTAAGCGATCTAAAAGAAGAAGGACTCGTCGAAACAGATTCGACCATAACATTAGCGGATACATACGAAGCTGATCTCTTGAAAAAACTCTCCAAAAAGTTCGATCTGAATAAGATACTCGCAGGTAAAAGAGAAGATATCTTGAGATCACTCCATTCATCTCAAAAAACACCCTCAGGCTTGGAAAAGGAAGGATTTTCCAAGTCCACCATATACAAAGCCCTGTCGGATCTCAAGGAAGTCGGAGTCATTTCAGAGGAAGAAAAGGGATATAAAATAAAAGATGAAACACTGCGTGATTTTCTCAAAGCCAGGACCAGACAGCCCTTTCTTGAAAGTTACAGAAGTGGCGAAGAAACGATAATCAAAGCGGAAGAGAAAACAGAGGGCGAACCTACAGCCTTCTCCGCTTTTGACCGCTATGGAGTCAGATATATGCCGTCGGAAAACTACTTCTATAGGGGAGAGACCACCTTAGAGATCGAAAACATTTTGATCCATGCGGTAAAGTTCGCCGATAACAAAAAGCAGATGTCCATGTGCGGAGTATTTTACCTCAAACGAGGACATTCTCTAAAAAACGACAAATTATGGAAGCTAGCAGGGAAGTGGGACTGTTTGGAAAAGTTCGCCGACCTCTTAGCTTATATAGACCGGAGAGAAGTGAAGGGATCAGACCTGTTCCTTCCCTGGGATGAATTCGTAGAGGTATGTAGAGATTATGACGCTTATCCAAGAAACAAATTCCCTCATAAGATATTGACTCGAGAGTTCGAACATGTCGGAAAAGAACTATCTCAAGAGATGGATGTTTATCTGATAGGCGGCGGTAATCTCATTCTTAGAGATCTGAAAGATTCGACTAAAGACATAGATATCCTTTTAGAGAGTAAAAAAGATCTAGATGAGTTCGTTAACTCTCTCAAAAAAGCGGGTTATGAAAAGGATTCCGAACTGAAAAATTCATACGAAAGGCTTGGAGCGAGAACAATACTCGAAAAGTCTAATCATCCTCGCTGGGACCTATTTGTGGAAAAGGTCGCGGGACTGCTTCGTTTGACCGAAGAGATGAAAGCTCGAGTTACAAAAAAGGAAGATCATGGTGGTCTTACTGTCCAACTCGTCTCGCTGACCGATATCTTTTTGTTCAAATCCGTCACCGATCGAGAGGGGGACCTAGAAGACGCTGCACTGATCATGGAACAGGGTGAAGTCGAGTGGGATCTTCTTATGGAAGAGATAAAAAATCAGGAGTGTATGGATGAAAGGATCTTTTCTTTTTCTGTCCTTAACACTCTTGATATACTCAAAGAACGATACGATCTCGAGTCCCCTATCAGAGATAAACTGTCTTCTTACTGTCTAGAAAGGGCTTTACTGCTCAGTCTAGAGGAAGAAAAAACGATAAATGACCTGAGAAAAGAAGTCGATTTTCCGACTCACCAGATCTACAATAAACTAAGAAAACTTGAAGAGCAGGAAAAAATAGAGGTAAACCGAGAAGCTGGGCTCAATAAGTACAGAGCGAAATGATTCTCTATTCTTCTTTCACTCATCTACTTCCATCTCTCGAAGTTCAGATAGAGAAGACATGATCTCCTGATAATTCTTATATAATCCGCAGAATTCATCTTCAGTCAGATCCCTCTCTGCGCATGTCTCCCACAGACAGTATACTTCACCAAAACTTTCATTCAATTCTTTTAGTCAAAACGTATTCTGAAGAAAAGTATTTTTGTTTCTCTCAATCAACCCTATCCTCTTTAAATACCTAAATACAATCTATATAACATGTACTACTATACTACGAGATATATATCCACAGCTTCAATAACTAAGGTAAAAAGAAAGTTCCATATAACCGTGCCCTAAGAGATACGGAAGCGATGTCCATCCATGGAGCTGATCAACTGACCGTCATAACCGATAGATATGATGATCAAAAATCTGGAAATCCCTGAATGGGATGAGATATTTAAAAAGTGAGAAAAAAGTATCACAAAAGAAGATATGATCAAGGCCGTTAGAGAGGAGCGAAGAGGAGAATGAATATCTTTTCTGACACAAATATATTGATCTAGGCATACCACTTTAAAGGAAAAGAAAGAAAATCTATTTTAAAAATAATCAATCAAAGATTCATCATCTAGCAGGTGAAAAATGCATGAGTATAACAATATGATGCATTCTAAACAAAGTCATATATTAATCAATCCGCTATTATTGCGTATTTCAGAATAACTCATCAAAAATACTGATGCTAATTAGTACTAAACTTAATTTGTACTAAAGGACCTTTCTCTTCAACTCAATCCAACAGATAAATACGTACGTACAACTTCACTTGAAAATATTGTTTATTACTTCTTCTGAAGTATATGATTCTACCTCTTCCTGTTCTTGAAAATGGCCATCATCAGACCAAACCGAACAATCGTAAGCGAACAATCGTAAGCAAGGGCAAGAGCTAAAAATTCAGTGTCCTTCTCATCTATATTCTTCATGATCTCATAAGCTTCCTCTATCTCATGCTCATACTCAGAAGAAGGTACTATTATCAAAGGAGTGAAGAGTTCAGACAAAAGGTACTCGTACTCATCCTCATATCCTCTTGAGTTCAATTTCCCCTGTATCATCCTTTTGTATTTTTCAAGTTCATCAATAGCTATCTCAGGAAGTAAAAATGTTATTTCTTCGATATCTAAAACTTTCCAAACTATTGATTCTGGGTTGATTAACGAAGAAATGAGAACATTAGTATCTACAACAATTCTTTTTTCCTTTCCTTCCATGCCTCTTCCCTCGCATCCTCGAATTTATCGATATCTTCTTTAGATAGTTCTAACTTCTCAATTGAAGATTTTATTGATTTGAGTCTCCAGCTTTTCTTGGTGAGCTCTCTTTCAAGCTCAAATTTTGCTATCTTTTCCGGAAATCCAGGAGGGATCTTGATCTTCACTTCGGACATGTTCTCACACTAGATATCATGCTCTTAATGATTATTAAAAGATTTGGTCTGAATCAAAGTTACCAACTGAGATTATCCGTCCTATCGAATATTTTAATAATCTCGGAATAAATATGATAAAGGAATATCTGGTAGAAACCATCAAACCTGGAGTTCAAAAAGTTTGCAGAGATTATGATGTGATCGTAGCATATCTTTAC
>JBMCEH010000096.1:0-3466 GCA_048620775.1 Candidatus Natronoplasma sp.
CGAGAGCATAGGCGAGAGTTTTTTCCGTAGCAACTATTGAGGCACCTAGCAATCTCTCTCCGCTGTAAAGAAATATCTCGATCGAAGTTATAGATAGAACCGTTGCTCCTACTACATACTCTTCTCCAAAGATGAGGTGTAGGATATCCTTACTGAACAAGATTATGAAAATCACCATCGGTATAGACACGAAGAGTAGGAAAGAGAAAACTTCTCTCAACAATGATTCTGAACTCTCTCCCTTCGATTCCCTTTTAGAAAAGGTAGGAAGAAGCACCGTTCCGATAGGTGTGAACATACTACCAATCATCAACGGTATACCAGCGGCTACAGAGTAAACTCCCACGTCAGGCGTCTCTAAAAAAAATCCCAGAAGCACCCTGTCCATGGATTTCATTATATTCATGAAGGTCATGGTGAAGATCAACGGTGTTCCGAACTTCAAAACTTTCTTAGTAATTCCTTTACTAGGTATCCTGAAAAGCTTGAATGGTTCCTCTTTTTTGAACAGGTATATCAGTACTGCTATGCAGAACAGCCCAGCTACAGAGAAATGAGATATAACTATATATATAGCTCTATAAGAAAATATCAGAAGAAATGCCAAAGTCAGAAAGAATATAAACAAAGTAGGCATGAGTTTAAGAAGGTTATACCTTTTGAAATCCCGAAAACCTCGAAAATAATCTCGATTTATTACATTGATCTGCTTGAAGAAAATGATCCCTGCAGCAAGAAGTATGAAAAGACTCAATCGCTCATCCTGAAAAACAGATTTCGAGAGGTATCCTCTAAGTATAATAAGGGTGACCCCGACGAGCGTACTCGAGGTTATAGCTATCACATAGGCCGAATTGATATAGGAAGATACTTTTTCTTTGTCGTCCTTAAATTTTGAGATGAAAGTGGTCAAAGTCGTACTCATAGCGACCTGAGCTATTGGTGCCAATAGGCCTACCAAGCCTATGGTAATAGACCACAGACCCCATTGATCTCTCCCTAGCAATCTAGGGAACAGTATACCTGAGATTGCACCTATGATACTGACAACGAAGTAGACTCCTCCGGTACTCACTATGTCTTTAAATAACTTTTTAGCCATTATGGATCATCAAGTTTTTCATATGCCTAGGATCAATTTTGATAAATATTTTTTTATCAAGTATTTAAGCCCTAACGGTGAAAGGAAAAACCCCTTTTTAAACATCTCCTTAGCCTCTTCATAATTTCCAAGTTTATGTTGACGATAAGCAATCTCGTATAGATACTTGGCATGAAGAGGAGGATCGGCTTTAATCTCATCCTCGAATTTGTTAAATATATATCTTTTAGCCTTCAATTTCTTCGAATGATCAGCTGTTATCTGATCATCTCTATGAACATGATATCTCACGAGAGGTTGAGGCACACATCTGAATTCGTACTCCCGAGATAATCTTAGGTATAATTCAAGCTCTTGTGAAGCGGGCAAACTCTCTGTAAAAGCTCCTACCTCGATGACGGGCTCTTTTTTTAGAAGAACTACGGATGTACTCCCAATTATGTTTTCCCAGAGTAGCTCGTGGAGGAGATTGCCCTCCTTACGATTTATCTTTTCCGAGACGACTTTACCATCTATTATCTTTTTCAATCCAGTGTAGACACCGCAGCATAAGGGAGATGCCTCTTTCATAACTCCCATCTGTTTCTCCAATTTGGTGGGAAGCCACTCGTCATCATCGTCTAAAAAAGCGATTAGATCGTTCTCGCTGAGCTTTATTCCAACGTTTCTAGAACCACCTCCGCCTAGGTTGGATTCGTTCCTATGATAAACTATCCTATCGTCATCGAAACTCTTCACCACTTCAGGTGTGCTATCAGTAGAAACATCATCAACCACGATCAATTCAAAATTTTTATAAGTCTGGTAAAGAACGCTCTTTACCGCTCTTCCTACTTTATCTTCTCGATTAAAGGTCGGTAAGATAACACTCACACCATTCATCTTCCTTCCGACACCTCTTCTAATATCTTAGCTCTCTTCTCGAGTATTCTTTCCTGTCTATACTTTTCTATTAAGTTTCTATTGAATTCTCCCATTTTTTTCCTTAACTCAGGACGTTCTATCAGATCGATAAGGGTCTTCGATAAATCTTTAGAATCACCTGGGTTCACCAGAAATCCACCTTTACCAGATTTTACGAGCTCTGTATTCCCTCCCACGTTTGTGGCGACCACTGGAAGAGCACAAGCCATAGCCTCCATGAGTACGTTAGATAGACCTTCAGACAGACTCGTCAGTACGAATATATCCGCACCCCGGTAATATTGGGGAAGTTCATCATGATCTATTTCACCCAAAAATTCTACGGAGTCAAAGATGCCTAGAGTTGCAGCCTCCTCTTTCAGATCTTCTTTCAAAGGTCCTTCTCCCACCAAGGTCAATCGAGTATCTAGATGATTTTCTTTCACAACTTTGAAGGCCCGGAAAAGATTATTCAAACCCTTAACTTCATGTAATCTTCCCACGAAAAGCAACTCTATCTTGCCTTCGTTCGTTTGTTCATTGATTTTATCCGGGCTAAATTTCTTCATATCGACACCCTTACTGGGTAGAATTACGATCTCTGAATCAGGTTCTATCTTGTGAACTTTCTTTTTCATCTGATTCGATCGGAGTATGTTGAGAGATGAATGTTTTAGGATATACCTTTTGGATATCTTCCTGTATATGGAATCTTTCATCAGTAGTTCAGACCCTCTCCATTCTGATATCATCGGCTCACTCAAAAGTCTAGAAAAAAATAGACCAATCCAAAAATTAAGCAACATCTGACCTCCACCCGTACACAATATGAGGTCCGGTGAGATGTCTTTGATCTTTGGCAATGTGAGATCAAAAAAAGTAATATTTCTCATGAGGAAGGATAATGGTGAATCTTTCTCTAGGGAGACATCATACCCCATAGGAAAGTGTGTGAATTTTTTCCCCTTTATCTCCGATCCAGCATGCGAGACCAGGAACACTTCATGTCCTCTCTCTGATAGGTGAATCGCGTTAGTGATGATATCGACATTGAAATTGGATATATCTTCGGGTAACTCGTCCGTCAGTATTATTATCCTCATGTTTCACTACATCAAAAAGTAACCAAATCTTATTAATCTATCGATATCTTTCACTAAAAATCGCTATTGGTCTTCAAGAGTTTTAAGGTAAGTGTCCAATACAATCCCAACTACTTTCTCTTTAGATAAGTTCTCTTCGTAGAAATTCTTCATATTTTCACCCATCTTCACCCTTTTTTCATCTTCACTCAGTATTTTCTCCAATTTTGAGGCAAGATCATCAACCTCAGGTCTGAACAGGAAACCATTATAACCTTCCTCAACGACCTCAGGATTTCCACCGATATCTGTCGCAAGGACCGGTTTTCCAAGATGAGCGCTTTCAAGAAGAACTCTAGAGAGAGGCTCTGGCCAGAGA
>JBMCEH010000097.1:0-3391 GCA_048620775.1 Candidatus Natronoplasma sp.
TAAGAGGTTCCGTGGTCCGAGCCGCTGAACGCCAGTTGTGAGGACATATTGATTATCCTACCGGAATCTGATTTTTTCAGATGTGCTAGAGAAAATTTACAGAGCATGAAAGGTCCTCTTACATTCACACCCATAGTCTCATCGAACTCTTCAATAGTAGCTTCCTCAATATTCTTACGCTTGTATATACCCGCGTTGTTTATCAGGATGTCTATCCCGCGGTGTTCCTTGACGAAATTGGAGATGATCTGCCTGCACTCTTCTTTTTGGCTTACGTCTCCTTTCAATAGCATTCCCTCAGAATTTCTTTCTACACACTTTAAAACGTGCTGCGCTTTTTCATCACTCGAATTATAATTGATACCGACTATAGCCTTCTCTTCAGAAAATTTTTCCGCGATTGCTCTACCTATTCCTCTTGAGGCGCCTGTGACCAAAGCCTTCTTTCCTTCTAATCTATTTCCCATATATTTGGATGTAGAAGTCATCTTAAAAATCTTTTCCGGAAAAGATCTTGTCTTTTTTCTAATACTTATTTATTAAGATTATTCAAAAAATTTATATATTATAAAACTCTGTCACCTCTGAAATCTTTGGCTAAGGTATGAGGTCGTAAATATGGATATGCTGGGCAGATCGGATTGGAAGTTTGAACTTACAGTATTGATGATCGTAATTATACTAACAACAGTTTTGATGCCCGCTTTTCAGGGGCTAGAGGTCGAAACTGATGAATCGAACGAGGGACATAGTTCAAATACATCATCTCTTTCAAACGCCCAAAATATTTCAACTCTCTCAGAGAGTAAGGAGGGCCTTTTTTTAGACGTGGTAGACGAGTCGGAGGATGCTGGAAAATATACTTCGGTAAAGGTGAGAGATGTCGGAAAGGAAAAGCAGGTATATGTTACCTACTACTCCGTAAGTTCCGAATCTTTAAAAATCGCTCAAAGTGATATGAGTGATCAAGATGAAGACTGGGAGATATGGACCATAGACGATAGAGGCGACGTAGGTAGCCATTCTTCTTTTGAGATCGACGAACACGGGAAAGCGCATATTGCCTATTATGATGCTACGAATAATAGACTAAAATACACTAGTTGGTGTCTAGAATCTAATCGGGTAGAATACACCGAGGTGATAGACGACAGTGGAGATGTTGGAAAATATACTTCCATTGAATTGGACGAGTTTGATAATCCGCGAGTAAGTTATCATGATTCATCCCAGGGTAGTTTAAAATACGCTGAACGCGATGATAGCGTCTGGAACACCTTTACCGTAGCCGATGATGGTGAGAACTTAGGTCGGCATACTTCTCTCGCTTTGGACAGCGATTCAGAACCCCATATAAGCTTTTACGATTGGGAACGAAGGGACTTGAAGTATGCTGAGAGGTCTACAGGTAGCGAAAATAAGGATTGGATGGTCTCAACTATAGATGAAGCCGGTGGATTTGTAGGAAAGTACACTTCCCTTGAGCTCGATGGAGATGACAGGGCACATATATCTTGTTATGAATGGACTGATGGCGATAAACGGTTGAAATACGTGACCAATTCAATAAACGATAGATGGACATCTGAAGAGGTCTCACAATCTGAGCCTTCTGGAACTTATACCTCTTTGGAACTTTATGGTGCAGGCCATCCGGTCATAAGTTATCACGAGTGGGGCGAAGAAAATTTAAGATTAGCGGTAAAAGATGGAGATGAGTGGGATGTCATAGAAATAGATACAGAAGGTAGAGTGGGAACGTATTCTTCTCTTGATTATATCGGACAGGCGGAAACCCACATAAGTTATTATGATCAGGGGAAAGGTAGTTTAAGACATGCCCGGTACTTTTTCAAAAACAGGACGCCTCTAGCTCCTCAGTCTCTCAGGACGAGGTCCGAATACGGTGATGTGATACTTCAGTGGGAGTCACCATTTTATGACGGTATAAATGCTCCGGGCGACAACATCTTAGGATATCACGTCTATCGTTCTAAGGGAGATGGTTTTGAAAAGATCGGTAATGTTACAGACCTATCTTACACAGACAGGATAGAGAGAGAGGAAGAGTCTGATGTCTATGAATATAAGATAGCTGCCGTTAATAAAAAGGGCGTTGGGGACAACACATCTATAATAAAGACGAGAGCAAGATACTTTTCTTATAAAAGAAGTTCAGAAAAAACGAACGAATACCGATTATTTGACGGAGGATTACTGCCCTTTAGTGAAGATGAAGATCCAGCATCCTATGAGATCAGATGGGATCTAGACTACGTTCCAGAGGAGGGCCCAACCTGGGAAGATGAAAACTTTAAAGAAAACATATACAAAAAGTATGATGACGTTGGCTTGAAAAGAGTTCTAGTCGAATACGATAATGGTAATGGCGATAAGCGTAGGTGCCTACAAACTGCTTGGGTTCTCGGTAGATTTGATTTGACTTCTTCCTACGAGGAGAGTGGCTCAGAAGAGAGATTTTTCCATTTACCTGAGGATAGAAGTGAATATGAGTATATAGATGATTTAGAGTCACTAAAAAATACATACATATTGAAGACAGAGGAGGATTTGCCCTACGAAGAAATGGCCTTTGTATTTGATAAGACCGAGGGGAATGAAACAGAAACGCTCGATGAGTACAGCCCTTCATCTGATGGTATGATCGAATGGAGAAATACCTTCGATGTCAGCGATTCCACCGAAGATGCAGAAGTGATCGCTAGACCATATCTTTATAATAAATATAGGGGTGGAAAAGAATGTCCTCTTGATCCTCATCACGATCTGGAACTAAAAAATAAGAGAGAAGTTGAATTAATTGACACTCCTGAATGGGTCCCTTATATGCTTGATCAATTATTGGGTGATGAGTTAGACATCAATAATACGAAAGATGACGGAGAATTCGTAGGTTGGAAGCTCGAATTTGAACGCCCTCAGGTCAGTGATGATACCAACGAATCAAATATTAAAGAAGGATTGGAAAAGATGAACATCTCTGCTGCCCCTGAATTAGAAATATTAGATGATCTGAAAAAATTTTTTGGAGGGGATTATGGTTTTGAGATGGAACTGTTCCCTGATGATAAGGTAACCTTTGATAACAATCTCGAGTTTGAGACTACGTTGATCGAATTTAAGACTGATGTAGATGAAGATGATACGGGGATAAACGATTTTAAAGGGCAGCTAGGTAATTCTTACAATTACGCGGAGGAACAGGAGATGGAGGTATCTGCGGGAGTTGGTGTCGATCTTATCGTCGAAGAGGAAGGAATCAGTGTTTCTGGTAGATTGACTCTAGATGTGGGCGCAGAGATAAAGATAGATATTCCTCTACAATCTATCGGCTTCGCAGAGGTAGGACTGACGGCTGAAGTCGGCGGGG
>JBMCEH010000098.1:0-3371 GCA_048620775.1 Candidatus Natronoplasma sp.
AAAGCGATGGTTTCGTAAACCATAGAGCGCGGGTTCAAATCCCGCCGGTGGCTCTGTCCCATTTACACGTAACTAGGAATGAATTATTACACTCGATCCTCTATTATTCCATAAGTGAGAAGGGGTTATTTTTATAGCTTTTCTTTTTTAAATAAAAGGTGAATTGATAGAAGCATATTTTTCTAGAAGATAGGAGAGATTCTACAAATCACTAGAGGAAAGAGGTGAAAATGTAAGCCGTACTCTTTAAGCTATAGATATTCGAGTTTGTCAATAATTTAGTGATATGGTAGATTTAACAAGAAAGAGGATGTTTGCTAGACTTGCTACCCAAATATCATGAGCGCCTCAAAAGTCAAAAATCACTAAAAAGTTGACAGGCTCGATGGAACAAAAACTACATAATAGTAATCCATATTTAGTACTGTCCTATATTAAGGGCGTTGAGGTCAACATTGATGAATAATTACGTCACTCTGGTAGAAGGCGAATCTCGAACAGCATTGAACAGCTTGTGGGCGATCCTGAAGTATAAAAGATTCGAACCTGACAAGATCCTACTGATATCGAGTGATGGCGAAACGACTGTAGATGAACTGGTTAAGGATTTTAAGAAACTCTTGAAAAATTATGAGATTGACTGTTCGGTTGAATCAAAGTCTATAGAAGAGATCCATAAAGCGGGAGAAATTGTAAGCGATTTTGTCATGACTGGAAGTGGAAAAGTTGCATTAGACATCAGCGCTGCATCTAAATATATGACTACCAAAGTCATCATAGATTCAAGACCAGATCTGTTCGATCATGTATTTTATCTGGATGTGGAAGGTATCGATTTGAAAGAGAGACCCTTTCCAACGATCGAAAAAAGTAAAGTTGAACTGAAAGACCTCAAATTAGATGGTGAGAGGTAGATATAGATGGAAGAGATATTCAGTAAAGAAGAGTTGATGATATTTTTGAATCAGATAGAGGAGGAGGGATTATCTGAGTTCGAGGTCATAGAGCCCTACTTTGAAAATAGGCTTTTGAAAGTGGATATGAAAGATGGAGAATATGAGGCGGAATTGACTGGTAAAAGCGACTTCGAGATGCCGATATCGAAAGACGAATATTGGGATAAGGATGAGATTCCGGGGTTCAAAGAATACAAAGAGTGTCTTATCTCTTCAGGGTTCGTGGAATATGAAAACTGGAACGGATTCAAGCATTGGATAAGATCTCTTTATGAGAGCGAGAAGGATCCAGGTCTCTCTAGCGAATCCGTCTTCCTGACAATAGATACCAATCTCGCCTATTACCGCTTCATCTCGAGAAAATTCCCCCTCAGATACGACGATATGACAATCGATGCTAATGATTTTGATTATCTTTTGAGTTCGATAGTCGAAAGTGAGATAGATCATCATATACGGGACAAGTATGGCGACTCTGATCTCAAGATGATGGGCATGCACACAGAAATAGGGGATATCAGATATGAATTTAGGAATCGTGGTACACTAGAGACGAGGAAATCCAAATTTGCTACCGAGGAGTTGAACTATCTCAGAGGAGAACTGAACTCCGCTAGGGTCAAGGGAAAAGGTTCGAAGACGGATTCTGAGAGGAACGATATATTGATAGTCGAGTCTCTTGAGGAGTTCTGCTGGGAGAAGAATATAGACGTAGCTCTTTTATCTACAGACAGAAATATGGGTAATCATGCTGAGAATGCCGAGATAGCCTTTTTCATTCTAGAGATGCCCCACAGCATACCTAAAAGAAAAAAAGTCGACTCCGAGATCATATTGAATCTACTTCACGACATGGCACTCATGTATGGAGTCATACAGATACCTGAACTGAGCACCGACCTCCTCGGAATATGGGGTGGAAAGAAGGACGACCATTATAGTTCTGAGAGTGTGAAGGCTTGGGTCAATCCCGGTTCTCCGGTAGAGTCTCAGTTGAAGAGGGAGATGAATGTATTGAAATCTTTGAAAACTTTCTAACCACCATATTCAGGATAAACGCCATCTAGGTCCTTCTTCTGTATCCTCTAATTCCACACCTAATTCTTTCAGTCTATCTCTTATTTCATCGGCCGTATCGTATTCGCCCTTTTCTCTCAGTTTTTCTCGTATATTTATCAGCAATTCTACGAATTCTTCTCTATCTTCTGATCCGTCTGAGGTGCCTCTTTGCCCCTCTTCTAGTCTCAATCCCAGCAACCTTCCGAATTCTTTTAGGGTTTCTCCTGCTTCTTCTAGTATGGATTTTTCGTTGTTCAACTTCTTGTTGATCTTTTTACTGAATTCGATAAGTTTACTCATCGCCAATGGAGTGTTCAGGTCGTCGTCCATCGCCTTTTCAAATTCTTTTTTGATCCATTTTATGTCCTCTTTTAAGTCGGTCCCGTCTCCTCCTTCGGAAGTTCTCACCTCATTGAGCGTTCGATAAAATCTATCCAGTTTCTTCTCGGACTCTTCCAACGATTCGAGGCTGAAATCACTCTGGGATCGGTAATGGATACTGGCAAAAAAAGTTCTGATGACCTCTCCATCGAATTCTTCCAACAGATCTGAAACTGTGTAAAAATTCCCTTTACTTTTCGACATCTTTTCCCCTTCCACCGTTATGTGTTCGCTGTGTAACCAAAAATTCACTGGTTCCTGATCCATGTCGTTCATCGCCATGTTCTGAGCTCTCTCGTTCGGATGGTGGGGAAATATATGATCGACTCCACCGGAGTGAATATCGAACTTCTCTCCCAAGTACTTAGATCCCATAACGCTACATTCGAGGTGCCAGCCCGGATATCCCGTGCTCCAGGGAGATGGCCATTTCATGATGTGTTGAGGCGGAGCTTTGATCCAGAGGGCAAAATCATGAGGTGATTTCTTTTCCTCAACTTCCTCATCGGAAACTCTACCACCGGCTCCTGTCTCAAGGTCCTCTATCGTTCGCCCTCCGAGTTTAGGGTAATCGTGATCTTTTTCAAATTTTTTTACGTCGAAATAAACGGTCCCATTCTTTTCGTAACCGTAACCGTTAGAGATTATATCCATTACCGCTTCTATCATCTCGATCATGTGTCCCGTAGCTCTAGGATTCACGTTGTGCCTCTTCATGTTGAGTTCGTCCATCTCTTTATACCATCTTCTCACCTGTTCCGTGACCAGTTCCATAGGTTCCAATTTCCTCTCTCTAGCGGCTTTCTCTACTTTGTCCTCTCCTTGGTCCTCCTCATCGGTAAGATGGCCTACATCGGTGATATTCATCACGTGAAAAACATCGTATCCTTTCCACTCTAGATAGCGATTTAAAATATCCCATGCGGCGTAAGTCTTTGCGTTCCCAACGTGCATGTCATCGTAAATGGTCTGTCC
>JBMCEH010000099.1:0-3337 GCA_048620775.1 Candidatus Natronoplasma sp.
TCCGATCCATAAAACTATCATAACTTTCGATCTGTAAAATCCTCTAAGTTCGTCTTTAAAAAGTATCGATAGACTCATCTCATATCACTCTCCCGGATGTACTTCATGTAAAGTTCATCGAGATTAGGGGAAGGAACTCCATAATTTTTGATGTTGTAATCCATCTCGACTAACTTCTTCAAAACTTTTTTAGATGCTTCTGAAAGTAGCTCTTTCTCATGTAGATACAGGTTTGATCTAAATCCATCCACGGGAACTACTCTATCCACTTCTTCGATATCAGCGATATCTTCAAAATCCTTTACGATATCATAGAATTCGATCCTGATCAATTTTGGGGCTTCCATATTTCCCTTAAGTTCTTCAAGAGTCCCTACATCTACAAGATGACCTCTATTGATGATCCCTATCTTAGTGGCGATATCTTGTACATCGCTCAATATATGTGATGAAAAGAGAACGGTTGTCTCCCCTTTGCTTAGTTCTTTGATTATCTCTTTGACTTGGTACCTACTTGCAGGATCCAACCCTGATAGTGGTTCGTCAAATACTAGAAATTTGGGTCTATGCAGCAGTGCTTGAGCCAAGCCGACTTTCTGTATATTACCTCCGGATAGTTCTTTGATCTTCCTATATCTAGAATCGGGAATTCCTACCAATGTTAGAACTTCTCCTATCCTCTCTTCTAGAACATCTTTCTCGATCCCAGAAAGTAGCCCAAAGGTTTTCAGAGCTTGGTCAACCGTCCTCCATTCTTGGAATGCCACCTTCTGAGGGAGGTAACCTATCAATTTATGGATCCGATCCCGATCTTTAGGCATTCTGTTACCATCTATTGTGATATATCCTTCAAAGTCTGTGATGAGTCCGATCAAAGATTTGATAGTCGTCGTTTTACCGGCTCCATTGGGTCCGATATAACCGAAGATATCTCCTTTACCAATGGTGAAAGAAACATCTTGGAGTGCGGGAAAACCCGAGTAAGTTTTAGAAACTCCATTCAATTCAACAAATCTATTTTTCATCTATCTTCACCTTCTTTTTATCGATCCGCTCCATCAAACATTCACTCAAGTACTTACCTTTGTATTTCACCTTTCCTCTAAATTTCTCTTGGAACCCATTTTTATTGTAAAATTTGATAGCCTGGGGATTTTTAGTGTTAACATGTAGGTACAATTTACCATATTTTTTAGCAAATTTTTCGATCATCTGGCTACCTATACCTTGTCGTTGATACTCAGGACTTACACTGATAGTATGGATGTAATACCCATCTTCATCCATCTCTCCTGCAACGATCTTGTTCATCTTTAAAAAAAGAGGCATCTTTTTTAAAACATCAAGGAAGCCCATGGCTTTAGCGAAAGCCTTGCCGGAAATTTTATCCATCTCTGATTTTTGTTTTACTCGAAAACCCACTATGACCCCGACTATTTTCCCCTCTTTGATAGCTAGATACGTGTTACTAGGGTCGAAATAGTTGTCTCCGATCTCCAAGAGTTTTACTATGACATCGATTGGTTCTTTACTATAAACTAAAAAATTCATCTCCTCATCAGATCTGAATATGAGATCTGCGATAACATGTTTATCATGTTTTTTCGGGTTGTATTTTTGAAGTTTTATTTTCATCACCCATCTTTCAACTAACCCAAAAGAGGTATGTACATATAAATTGATGTTCTAATTTAAAATAAAAAAAGATTCTAAGAAACCATATCTTAGTCCTATTCATCAATTTTTTGATTCAAAGATAGGACACCCTTTAATTCGTGTTCTTTATCTCCCAAAGTTTCCAAATATTTCATTTCGATTTAATCACTTTATCCATGATTTTCAGCATGAATCTGACTCCTTTCCTTTCGAAATAGGTGTCATTGAGGTTACCGATAAAATACGCTTCTAACTCGGGATGATAGAACATGAACGCTCCTGTCGCACCGACAACACCCCACGACTTAAATTTCTCAGGCATGAGTATCGGTATTTTTTTCAACATCCATATACCGTATCCGTAATCGATACCAAGACCGAATTTGGCTTTATCTTTCATCATCAAATCTAATGTTTCTTTCTTGATGATCTCATGGTTCACGAGTGATTTCATGAATTTTAACAGGTCTCCCATGGGAGCTACGACTCCTCCGCCTGCATAATCGATTCCGGCATAACTCCCGGTATCATTAAAGACCTTTACACCTGTCATCTTTTTACCTTTGAGATAAAAATCTGCGATAGGAAATCCTGGGTCTTCCATAGGTTCAGATGAATTGAGCATGTACGAATGTTTCATATCTAAAGGTCTAAAAATACGTTCTTTGAGGACTTCATGAAAAGGCATTCTCGTTAACTCTTCCACTATAAATCCTAATAGATAATAATTCGTATCAGTGTAGTGAAATTTATCTCCTGGAGGGAAGTGTGGTTTACGATTCTTTTTACCCCATTCGATTGCTTTTCTTGGATTCATCTTGATATCTGGGTTTTCCAGCAGTTTATCGAGAAGATGCCAGAAACTGTCAGGTAAACCAGATGTATGATTCAATAGATGTTTGATTCTTATCTTATCTGTGTAATCCGTACCCTTGTACATATGCAATCCATCCAGTATCTCATCATCTAGGTACTTACGTATCTTATCCTCGAAATATAGTTTCCCCTCCTTGTATAATATACTGATAAGAGTCGATGTGAACAGTTTACCTACGCTAGCCATGTAGTTCGGTTGTCTTGGATCTGCAGGCATATCCTCTGTTGAGCCTTCAGCTATGTTGAGATGTAAACCTAACTTGTCTGAATGAACCAAAAGGTATGCATTATTAATTTTGGAGTCCCTTTTGACTTTATTTCTGAAAGCATCTTCTATAGACTTCCTTACCCCTTCTTTATTCATCTTTCTCACCTTTCCTGCCTAAAACTCTATTTCCTCTCTTTCTCAGATTAAGTTTGATAGCTTCCATCGCCTCTTCCGGATTCCTAGTCGAAAAAGCGAACTCTCTGATCAACCCGTTCTTCAATGATACAACTACCCTGGGACTGCCGATCACATTGTAAACACTTCTCCATTTTCCGTCTACTCTTGTAAAGCGATCTCCCCATCCACCGTATCTGAGAGCAGATCTTTCATCGATGTGACAATCTTCGACTCTTTCCCAGGATATCTTTTTCCTGAAAATACCATATCCGACCTTTAAACTTTCAGAGTCGATCTTGATATTCAACTTCAAGAAATTTATAGTGATCGCCAGCATGAATAGTGACATCCCAAGCCAGAACCAGCTCGGCAGAGGTTCGCTCCAGTTCCATCCAAAGAAGATATCATATATCCCAATCA
>JBMCEH010000100.1:0-3214 GCA_048620775.1 Candidatus Natronoplasma sp.
CTTCCATGCTTTCATCTATTATCGAAAAAAGTCCGCCAGTATGATCATGATGTTCGTGTGAGAGGACCACTTTGTCAATCTTGGATGGATCGACATCCATTTTTTGCATGTTACTTTCCAATATATCTCCATCATTACCAGTATCGAAAAGTATCTTTTCTTCTCCTTCTATAAAAGCGGCAAATCCCCAGTCCGATTTTAAAGGGCGTTTAGCTTCGTTATCATAGAGTATCTTTACCTTCATCTTCGCTCCTACTATTCTGATAGGGTTACGAAAGCCTCTTCGGCCGCATTCACCAGTTGGTAAGCTATCGGAGAAGCCGTAACCGCTGGGTGTGTCCCGAGTTGGAATGTAGCAATATCATCGGCCGTCATTTTCTTTAGGATACAAGCGCTTATCGTGTTTACGGCTTCGCCAGTACTGGTTCCCCCCTTCACTTCCCCTCCGAGGAGTTCTCCGTTCTTTTTGTTGAATACTAATCTGACCTTCATCTTGTGCACTCCTGGCATACCGCCTGGATGTCGATTTGCGGCTTCCGCTTCACCCACAACGACTTCAAAGCCTTCTTCTTTGGCTATTTCGGGATCTAAGCCGGCTTTCCCGAATACCGTATCGCCTATTATCGTGGAGAAAACACCTATAGCGCCGAGGTTCTCCCTTCTAGTCGAGAAAAGGTTAGCTCCAGCGATCCTCGCTTCCGTAGTTGCGATGGAAGCCAGCCATAAGTCTGTATCCTTACCGGTAAAGAATGATTTTTTCTTAGTACAATCGCCGCAGGCAAATATATCTGGATCGGAAGTCCTCATGTTTGAATCCACGACTATACCGTTATCTTCGGCTTCGATACCCGCCTTTTCTGCTAACTCAGTATTCGGTTTGACACCTACAGCTACAATCAACGAATCTGCCGGCAGTTTTTCTCCATTAGACAACTTGATCTCTTCGACTTTTTCCCCACCTAAGACTTCTGTCAACTTTTTGTCCGTCAATAGCTCGATATCTCTTTCTCTCAGCTTCTCCTCGGCCTCCTCGCAGAATTCTTCCCCAAAAGCACGCATCAGGCAGTGGGGTAGCATCTCCACTATAGTCACGTCTAAATCTCTTTCTTTATTACATTCGTCGGCGAATTCCACTCCTATGAAACCTCCACCTAGTATAACTAGATCGTCTATATCATCTATCGTATCCAATACCTCGTTTATATGGTCTATATCTTTCCTGATAGAGAAAACGTTCTCCTTGTCTATACCCGGGATAGGAGGCACCAACGGTTCAGATCCGGTTGAAAGGACCAGCTTTTCGTAAGAAATATCCTCTTCATCTTTCAGCTTCACCACCTTTTCTTCTCTATCAATGTTTTCGGCCTCATCGATGAAAAGATCTATATCATTTTTATCTAAAACTGCGTCGGGTATCAGGTTGTTCTCCGGTTTATCTACAGTTCCAAATATGTATGGTATACCACACGGTATAAGGACCTGGTCTTCCTTTCTGACCAACCCTATATCCTTATCTGGATAGTGTTTTCTTGCAGTTATACCAGTAGCTATTCCTGCAGCACTTCCACCTATTATTATAACATCATATTCTTTCATAAAAATTCCTCCATCTAGATTTTATAAATCCATAATCAGGGATAATGCTTCCCCTGATCACAGGCGTCCGAGACTGAAGTTTTTTCTAATTTTTCTTTTTCCCACGACTCTATGGACTCTTTTACTGTGCCTCTAGCTCCACTGTAGACATCTATGCCCAATTTTTCGAATAAACTCACAGCCTTTTTTCCTAAATTCCTGCATATCATAACATCAACATCTTTCTTGGCTAATAACTCAGGGGGGTTTCCTTTTCCGCCTTTATGCCTGCTGTTGTTTGAGATTACTTTTACATCATCCTTCTCTGAATCGTAGATCGTAAAGGTGGAACAACGTCCAAAGTGTTCACCGACCTTTTCATCAAATCCACTATCGCCCATGGTGGGCATGGCTATTTTCATCTTTTTCCTCCTTTGCCATGATGACCTTTCACGGTTTGATTTTCTATCTCTTCAAGTTCTCCTTCCTTCAACTTTTCGACCGCTTTCGATATCTCGCCTGAATCCTTGTATGGTTTTATCCCAGCCGACACTAAGGTCCGGTATCCATTAGGTCCCACGTTTCCGGTTATGACCGCTTCGATGTCAATTTCAGATAAGTTTTGGACCACCTGTGGAGCGACGCCATGAGCTCCATCTGCGTCTTCATTCTCGATTGATTCGTATTTCATCTCTTCCGTATCCACTATCACAAAATACGGACATCTTGCAAATCTTTCGTCCACATTTGCCTTTTCGTCATTTCCATCCGCCGATATTGCCACTTTCATTTTATTCACCCAATTCTTTCTTTAAATTCACAACTATATTTTCAAATGCCTCTGACGAGTTCGATTCTGCATTTATCAATAATCTACCTTTTTCTGCACTCTCCATAATCTCTAGATCTAAAGGAATACTGCCTAAAAATGATATATCTAATTCTTCAGCCATTTTTTCTCCTCCTCCTGATCCAAATACATCGATATCCTCACCACAGTTTGGGCATGTCAAAGTACTCATGTTTTCTACCACACCGTGTACTTTCATTCCGACTTTTTCAGAAAAACCTATAGATCTTCGAACCGCTTGAACTGCAACCTTCTGAGGGGTCGTGACTATGATAGATCCTTCAAGTTCGTTAAATTGCTGGGCTATGGTTAGAGGTTCGTCTCCCGTGCCGGGAGGAAGATCAATAACTAGGTAATCTATATCCCCCCATTCGACTTTTTGTTTGAATTCTTTGATCGCTTTCATCTTCATTGGTCCGCGCCAAATAACAGCGGAGTCATCATCTGGAAGTAAAAATTCCATGGAAACCGCTTTGAGATTAAAATTTACTTCCACTGGTTCTATCGTCTCTTCATCTTTCATGCCTAAATGATCTTCCTTTACATTCAACATCTGTGGTATAGAAGGTCCATGAAAATCACAATCGAAGATTCCTACTAAATTACCCTCAGAAGCAAGTTTGAAAGCTAGATTGGCAGCTACAGTACTTTTACCTACACCGCCTTTTCCGCTCATCACGACTATCTTTTTCACTTCGTTACACAAATGTGTAATAATATAAATAGTTTCTTCATATTGAGTAATATGTGTGTTATCTGAATAACATTTTTCATTACAACTCTATACAT
>JBMCEH010000101.1:0-3195 GCA_048620775.1 Candidatus Natronoplasma sp.
GGATATAATCCGTTTAAGATGGCCCAGCAACAGTTTGACAGGATAGCCGAACAGTTAGATCTCGATGATGCTTTGAGAGATTTATTAAGAGAACCATTAAGAGAATATCACTTCAATATACCAGTTAAGATGGATGACGGCAGTACAAAAGTTTTCAGAGGATTTAGAGTCCAGCATAACGATGCATTGGGCCCATGCAAGGGCGGAATCAGATTCCATCCTGAAGAAACCGGGGATACGGTGAGAGCTCTTGCGATGTGGATGACCTGGAAGACTGCAGTGGCTGACCTTCCACTCGGTGGGGGCAAAGGAGGAGTAATATGCGATCCTCATGACCTCTCTGAGAGGGAACAGGAAAGATTATGTAGAGAATATATCAAAAAGATAAACAAGAATATAGGCCCTCTTCAAGATGTCCCCGCTCCCGACGTGATGACTAGCCCTCAACACATGCTTTGGATGATGGACGAATATGAAAACATAGAAGGCGGAAAATATCCGGGAGTGATAACAGGCAAACCACAAGATATGGGTGGATCCAAAGGAAGGACTGAGGCAACTGGCTATGGCTTAGTCTACCAATTGAGAGAGCTTCTAAAAGAACTTGATAGAGATATCGAAGAAACTACCGCATCTATTCAGGGCTTTGGAAATGTCGCTCAGTATGCAGCAGAACTTTTCATCGAGTATGGCGGAACCGTTGTCTCTGTATCATGTTGGGATCAGGAGGATGAGAAACCGTACAGCTATTACAAGGAAGACGGTATCGACCTTGAAGAACTAAGAGGCATAACCGATCGCTTCGGTTCAATTGATAAAGAGAAGGCGGAAGAGAAAGGTTACCAGCGCTTATCAGGCGACGAATGGTTGACTCACGAAGTTGATGTACTGATACCTGCAGCTCTTGAAAACGCCATATCTGAAGATAACGTGAACGACATACCTGACGCCGTGGACATAATCATCTCTGGAGCTAACGGACCTATCACTCCTGAAGCGGACGAGGAGCTTGAAGATAGAGACATCATCGTAGTGCCAGACTTCTTAGCTAATGCTGGCGGTGTGATGTGCAGTTATTTCGAGCAGGTTCAAAGCAATCAAAACTACTATTGGTCTAAAGAAGAAGTGTTGGGGAAATTGGATAATGGCATGACTGATGCTTTCTACGAAGTTTGGGAACTCGCTCAGAGTAAAGACGTCAGGTTGAGAGACGCTGCCTACATGATAGCTATTCAGAGGGTAGCTGAAGCCTGTGAAGCGAGAGGATGGGTATAAATAGCATACATAAAAAGAGAAGATGTCTAGTAAGATCGAAAGGATAAAAGAAGCTATCGAGGAAACAACTGGCAAGCCGCCTGATTTTACGCCTTCAAAAACACTTTCCAAGGAGTTGGAGGCATCATTTATCGATGATGTCCTCCTCTTTTGCAATTCTTTTGATTATTTTTTAATCCAGGAAGAAGGCAGGCTTGATTCTTTACTTCAGGACAAATTTTCCTATAGTGGATTTAGACAATCACCTACAATTCAGCACGCTGAGTCAAGAGAAGAATGCAGAGATCTCCTTCAGAAATTGGATGCGGATCTGCTGATAATCTTCGGTAATCCTTTAGAGAGTGATATTGATAAATTTTCGCAGTGGCTAAAAACGAACTGTGAAGAATTACCAATGGTTTGGATCACAAATGACGATACTGATACTTCTCTTGATGAGAAAATAGAATTCGAAGAGATCTTCACATGGAACGGTGACGGAAAAATCATCTTAACGATAATCCAATATATCGAAGATAAGATACGATTTCGGGAGGATGTTTTCGCTGAAGAGAAACGCCCTATACTTCTCATCGAAGATTCTAAGCAGTACTACTCTACTTACTTGACCCATATTTATGAAGAGATATGGTCTTATCTTGATTCCGTCCTTCATGAGGATTTGACCAAGGAAAAGAAAAATCAGCGCTATCTGAGAAGGCCTTTTGTCATTCTTGCTGATGATATCGATGAAGGTAGGAAGATGTACTCTAAAATTAAAGAGGAACTCTTGTGCATCATCACGGACAATAGATTGGAAACGGAAGATGGTATCCAGGAAAACGCTGGACTCAAGTTCGCCGAGGAGGTAAAACGAGATCGTCCAGATCTTCCAGTGCTCCTTCAATCTTCAGCCACTATAGACGGTGAGAAAATCGATGAAAGGATAGAGCTCGTTAATAAAAACGATCCCTCTCTCAATCAGGAGATAATTGATTTTGTCTGTGATAATTTATCTCCTGTTAGTTTAAAAGTTAAATTAGGAGAGGGTTTTGAAGAGATAGAAGTTAAAACTATCGATGAGTTCGAAAAAGCAATCAAAGGATTAGAAGACCAAAAAATAAAATATCTGGTCGAAAGCCCCGATTTTGTCGAGTGGTTGAGAGTTCTAACTGAGTCCGAGTTGGCAGATAGGGTTGAACTTATTAAAGACAAGCATATCTCACCAAACTCGTATAGAGAAAAATTATTAGATATTTTAGAAGAATATAGATATGCCGATTATAGTACAGCTGTAACTGACTTTAAGAGGGGAAGGACTGAACCAAAGAACAAGATAAGTCGGATAGGAGATGGGGCTTTAGGGGGAAAAGCTAGAGGTTTAGCTTTCATTTCAAAATTGTTTTCGAAGTACATATCGAAAGACCTTTTCGAAGATTTAGAGATCACAGTTCCTAGAACTATCATTTTGACTTCTGATGTCTTCGACAAATTTCTAGAAGAAAACGAGATAATGGAATCTCGACTTTTTGAGCTCTCGGACGAAAGGATCTCTTCCAAATTCATAAATGGAAGTCTTCCAGCAACAGTCATAGGCGATCTTCGTTCGTTTATAAGAGAAACTCGAACTCCGTTGATTGTCCGATCATCCGGGTTGTTAGAAGATTCCCTGACGAGACCATTCGCTGGTGTTTATTCCTCCATGTTTTTACCCAATGAATCCTGGGAAACCAGCCTGAGATTCAAAGAGGTCTGTGATGCGATCAAGCACGTTTACGCCTCTACCTTTTTCGAAGAAGCTAGAAATTATATTAAATCCACTCCTAAAAATATGAGTGATGAGAAAATGTCGGTGATAATCCAGGAAGTGGTAGGGGGAAAGCATAACAAATACTTTTATCCAACCATTTCGGGCGTGGCTAAATCGTACAATTATTACCC
>JBMCEH010000102.1:0-3186 GCA_048620775.1 Candidatus Natronoplasma sp.
CTCGATAGCGGCCTGACTGGGGCCTCTCGTATCTGAAAGCCGGTCCGAAGTAGTAGAGCTTCAGTGGTTTCGATTCACCTTTCATGCTCTCAGCATACATTCTCATGACAGAGGCGGTGAACTCGGGTCTTAAGGCGATATCTCTACCGCCTTTGTCTTCGAAGGCGTATATCTCTTCTACGATCGAAGGTCCGGATCTTTTCAGGAAAAGTTCAGTGTGCTCAAATGTAGGTGTCAGGATCTCGCTGTAACCAAAATTTTCGGCTTTATTTTCCAGTAGGTCTACTAGCCAATTCCTAGACTCCATCTCTTCGGGAGAAAAATCCCTCGTGCCACGCGGTCTCTCTATCATGGGCAAGCTAATGAAGATATGATATATAAGTCTTTTAAGAAATCCGGGGTAAACTTCTTAACTTCTCTATGTTTTGATGGACCATGAAAGAAGAGTTATCACCTAAAGATGGGATAAAATTTTTACCTCACTTTCCGACCGTTTTAGTGGGTACTGGAACCGGCGGCGATTCCAACTTGATCACGGCGGCTATGGTCCATGTTTTTTCCTTGGATCCGCCTATGATAGGTGTGGGTATCGCACCCGAACGTCATTCCTTCGGACTGCTTGAGAAACACGAAGCATTCACCGTGAACGTTCCTGACAAAGAGATGCTGCAGAAAGTGAAAGACTGTGGCAGCGAATCAGGAGAGAACGTGGATAAATTCGAAGAATTCGATCTCTCGAAAGAGATGGGAGGCGAGATTTTGATACCTACGGTAAAAGAATGTGGACTAGCCTTCGAATGTGAACTCGAGAGGCGCCTTGAGACCGGTGATCATCACTGGTTCGTAGGTGAAGTCGTCGGAGCTAAGAAGTCGAAAGATTTTGAAAGAACGAGTTCCGTGCTGTATTGGGGTGGAGAGTTCAGGACACCTGGAGAACTTATAGAGTGAGGTCTACTCTCTTATCCGTTCCACTGCTTTTTCGAGAGTTTTTTTCTCTTGGGAAAAGCAGAATCTGACAAGATCTTCTCCACCACGATCGAAAAAAGATGTGCCCGGAACCGTCGCAACGCCTTTTTCTTTGATTAGATGATCAACAAATTCTTTATCATCCATATCATATTTTTCTATATTAGCCAGCATGTAATATGCTCCCTCAGGCATCAAAGGTTCCATCTTTGTTTTCTTTAATGCGTCGTAAACGATATCTCTACCTTTTCGATAGTAATCGAGCATCTCTTCATAGTAATCATCTGGAAGAGCAAGAGCTTTCAAAGAAGCTTTCTGGAATGGAGTGGGAGCACATACAGTCGTGTAGTCATGAGCTTTACGTATGGGTTTCATCAGTCTCTTTGGAGAAGCAACATATCCCACTCTCCAGCCCGTGACGGAGTATACTTTTGAGAAACCTCCGATTGTCACTGTTCTCTCCCTTAATCCCTCTAAACTAGCAGGAGAGATATGTTCTCCCGCATAGATGATCCTTTCATATATCTCGTCAGTGATCAAAAGGATGTCTTCATCAATACAGATGTCTCTTATAAATTTCAATTCATCTCTTTTGAAGACCTTTCCAGTAGGATTATGAGGCGTGTTCAATATCATAGCTTTTGTATTTTCCCCAACCTTTTCCTTTATTTCTTCCTGGTCTATTTTTAGGTCTTTGTCAATAGTTGTGAATTTAGGCATCCCTGAGGCCATCGAAACAGCGGGGACATAATTTTCATAAAATGGTTGATATATCAATACCTCATCATCTTCTTCGACAAGACCTAAGATCGTCGACATTATGGCTTCGCTAGATCCACAAGTTACCGTAACCTCGTACTCGGGATCATATTCAAGATCGTTGAAAACACTCAATTTCTCTGATATCTTCTTTCTTAACTCTTCCATCCCCCACGTTACGGAATATTGGTTCAACCCGGAATCTATGGCTTTCTTAGCCTCTTCTATGAGGAAATGATGAGTAGGATACTCAGGATATCCCTGAGATAGATTTATCGCACCGTATTTCTTCGCTTTTCTAGTCATCTGCCTTATCACTGATTCACTGAGATCTCTAACTCTCTCAGCACCTTTCATGATCTTCACCCATTATAGATGTGAGTACCCGTTTTTTTCTCTAAAGCTTTCAAAAGATTTTTTGGATCTGTGATTAAAGCTTCCTCACCTCCATTCTCTAGAAAGTCTATCGATGCTTCTATCTTAGGTCCCATACTACCCCGGGGAAAATGCCCATCATTCAAATATTTTTTACCTTCTTCAACGTTTATCGATCGGAGTGCTTTCTGATCCTCTTCATTGAAGTTGAGATAAACGTGTTCTACATTGGTGAGCATTATGAAAAAATTTTCATCTATGTCATTTGCCAATACAGCACTAGCTCTATCTTTATCTATGACACCTTCAACACCGATGAGGCGACCGTTGTCGTTTAAAACAGGAACGCCTCCCCCTCCAGCGGAGATAACGATATGACTCTCTTCACCACTGAAAACCAGATCTTCTATCACTTCTGACTCGACGATACTCTGAGGTTTTGGAGAAGGAACGACTCTCCTATACTTACCTCTAGCCGTCTTTTTGATAGTCCAATCTTTATCTTTTTTTATCCTCACCGATTCTTCCTCCGAATAAGTAGGGCCTACGAATTTACTGGGGTCTTCAAAAGCTGGATCGTCTTTATCGACCTCTACCTGAGTGACGATACTCGAAATATTTCTTTCTATGCCAATCTCTTTAAGTTTATTTTTCAAAGTTTGTTGAAACATATATCCTATCTGTCCTTGGGATTGGGCTCCACAGATGTCTAAGGGCATGGCGGGAACTGAGCCAGCAGCTATCTCATTTTGAAGCAGAATATCTCCAACCTGAGGTCCATTCCCATGGGTCAAAACGAGATCATATCCCTGTTTTATCATTTCTGCCAATTTTTCACATGTCTTTTTCATCATCTCAAACTGTTGTTCAGCCGTACCCTCATCTTCGGGTCTGACAAGGGTATTTCCACCTAAAGCAACTAAAGCTGTTTTCATGGATATCCTAACTCTTTATAATTTAAGGGGTTAACCCCATCCCAGCGATGATATATAAATTTTGAGAAATATTTATTGATATTCTAGAATATTTATTTAGTTTGATATGCCCTAAACCTAAAATAGAAAAAGTTAACAACTCGACTTTATA
>JBMCEH010000103.1:0-3116 GCA_048620775.1 Candidatus Natronoplasma sp.
CTTTTTCCACTCTCTTTTGAATTCCTTTAGGCGTGTAAAAATTACCATACCGGTTCGGTAATAGAGGATCCTCGTCGGATAAATCATTCATCCGGATCACCATGTTGAGATCCGAGGCTACTTTTTGAGGTATATAAGCTTCTCTATGTTTTTTCTTCCCTTCTCCCCTTTCTTGCGCGGTTTGTTTTCCGGCTACTTGAAGGAAGTATTCCTGATCACCATCGATCACCTTCGTTTGCAAGTCCCTGACTCTCAGTCCCTCCCATTTTTCCTCTCCATCTATCAGAGTTCCGACTCCTCTCTCTTCACACTTTGGACATTCGGCTTTTTCGAGTCCGTAATTGTAATAGAACTTGTTTCCACACTTCGAGCATTTTCCAACTTTGTGACCCGCCATCTCGTGTGAACGTAATCCTACCCATGCACCGAGCTGGATTATCGCTCGATCGATAGGCCTTTCACAGCTGAAGATTAAACGCTTAACGTCTTCTTTTTCGAGCCATACTTTCTCTGCCATAATCCGTCAAAAAATAATGTAAAAAGTGACAAATAAAGTTATCCTTTTCTTTAAAGAATTAGATAGTTGTAAACGGTAGGGAAAACTCAAAAATGAACATTCCTATTTAAAGAAACGAGCGATTAAAGGTTTTAACTATCAACTATTATAATAAGTCGATAGTTGTAAAATCCTACCATTTATGTAGTGATGTCAATATTCCCTACTCTCCCAAATGTGATTTTCTGAGAAGCCCTCTTTCCTTTTTAGCTATTATTTTACTACATCCTCTGAAGATGGACGTCAAACCTTGCGCCACCTAACTCAGAATCTTCCACCTCTACGCTTCCACCATAACTCTCGACGATCTCCTTCACTAGATACATCCCTAGTCCACTGCCAGCATTTTCACCTTCCTTGAAACCTCTATCAAATATCTTTTCTTTTACGTCATCTGGCATTCCCTTACCATCATCTTCAACTGTCACAACACACTCGTCCTCTTCACATTCAGATTTGATTCTGATCTTATCGCAGTCCGAATGCTTTATCGAATTCTCTACTAAATTAGAGATCATCTCTTGTAACAATGTTCCTCCTTTCACTTTACACCCTGATTTTTGAACTTCTATATCTATACCTTCTTTTTTCAGTTGACTCTCATGTTCAGTCAAGACTTGATCTAAAACGGAATCTATCTCTACCTCGCTGATTTCATCCCCTTGTTCTATTTGGTTGAGCTTTCTAACCTTCTCTATTATTTCATCGCTTGACCGTGTTGCTTTCTTTGCTTTTTGAAGATAGTCTTTAGCTTCGTCAGCAAGATCAACATCTTCTTCTAAAAGGTCTAGATATCCCTTCACGATTTGAGTTTTGTTTTGGACGTCGTGTCTCAGCAGAGAGTGAAGAAATTCTTCTCGCTCTTTCATCTCTACTCTTTCTAAGGCTTCCTTTACATGACCTATCAGAAGTTCAGCCATCTTCAAATCTTCTTCGTCGAAATAGTCTATCTCCTCAGCTACTGCTTGAAATATTCCATATTCGCTGATAGGGATACTCATTGCTGATCTATATTTACTGCTAACTGGTTTTGCGTCTTTGTTTTTATTTATGTTCTTTATTATATATGATTCTTGATTTAAGTAAGTCTTCGTATCGATTCCACCTTCTTCCAATGGTCTTTCTAAATAATCATCTTTAGGAAGACCCGATGTCCTTTCTTTTACGATGATTTTATCATCTTCCACTTTAGAAAAGCTACATATATCAAATTCCAATATCTTCTCTGCAGCCTCTATCGCGTAGGAATATATCTCATCTTCAAATTGACATGTCTCTAGATTTGCACTTATTTGATGCAGCTTCTCTATTTTTTCCTTACTGTCCTCGGTCCGCCTTTCCGCTTCTTTTCTCTCAGTGATATCTCGGGCGACGCAAATAAACCCTTCATTTTCTAGAGAAGTCAAGGATAATTCTTGAGGGAACTTAGTCCCGTCCTTCTTTTTACCTATAGCTTCCCCTTTCCATCTCCCTTTCTCTCTGAATGTAGGCATGATCTCGTCTTCAAATCTTTTAAGTTCTTCCTCATCATAAAGAACCTTCCACGTTTTTCCTAAAAGTTCATCAGGATCATCGTAACCGTAGATCTCTGCATGGGCGTTATTCAAATAGATGTATTCTTCATTTTTGTCAAGGATTGCTATTCCGTCTATAGAGGCTTCCATCGCTTCAGACCGCTTATTCAATTCTTCCTCCGCCTTTTTTCGCTCGTCTATACTTTGGCCGGTTACAATTATCCCCTCTACTTCAGGATTTTCTAAATAATTGATTGCTCTCCCTTCAAACCAGTTCCAACCATCGCCTGTCTTCCCTCGCATCTCTACCCTATATTCTTCACCTGGATCTTCAAGGGCTTCAAAAAAAGTCTCTTGAACTTTCTCCCTATCATCAGGGTGAACAAACTCAAGCATATTAGAACTAACGATTTCGTCTGGATCTAATGCATCTTCAGCTGAAAAAGGTTGACTGTGGTATATAATCTCACCATTTTCATCTATCACATTGACAAACCCTGGTATGTGATCGAGATAAATATCCTTTCGTTTTAATTCTTCTTCACGTTCTTTTCTCTCGCTGATATCTCTAACGCTTGCAAGGATCCTCGATTCCCCGCCGATTTCGACTTCCTTGAGAGTTGTTTCATCCCAAAAAAGTGTACCGTCTTTCTTCTGAGCTCGCCATTCAAAAGTTATGGGGCCATCCTCCTTAGCTTTTTGAATCCGTTTTTGTGCTTCTTCCCGGGTATAGGGATGTTCTCCAGAACTCGTGTCCTCGATTGTCAGTCCCAAAGCTTCCTCACGCGAATATCCATACATCTCGCGCATCCTCTGATTAACATCGAGGATCTCACCTGTATCAGCATCATGGACGAAAAGAGCATCGGCAGATTTTTCAAACAACTCTTCATAATTCTGCTTCGCCTCTTGTATAGCCCTGTCAGCTTCATAATGCATGAATTCCTGCTCTATCGCATCAGCCAAAACACCGAACTGCGTCCTCGGATCACCACCTTTCTGAAGATACCGATCAGCCCCGAGGTTCAAAGCTTTCATCGCCACCT
>JBMCEH010000104.1:0-3110 GCA_048620775.1 Candidatus Natronoplasma sp.
GAACATCATGATCATACTGGCGGACTTTTTTCGATAATAGATGAAAGCATGGAAGTGTTCGTTCCCCAGTCCTTCTCAAGGGGGCTGAAGAAGAAGGTAAAAAAAGAAGCATATCTAGTAGAAGTATCTGGTAGGCAAAAGATCTCTAGTGATATTCTAACTACAGGAGAGATTAGGGCATCCGTGAAAGAACAATCACTGCTCATAAAATATGATGATGGATATATCCTATTCACTGGCTGTGCTCATCCCGGGGTCACATCGATCATAAGAGAAGCCTCAAGATACTGGAAGATAGAGGGAGTCATGGGTGGTTTTCACGGGTTCAAAGATTTAGATGCCCTTAAACATATGTTCCCCATTCTTCCATGCCACTGTACAAAATACAAAGATGAGATCAAGGATAGATATCCCGATAAGACCCTAGAATGTTTTGCGGGACTCGAATTAGATATAGGAGGAGAATGATTTGGATATTGTTATAGCAAGCGGTAAAGGCGGAACCGGGAAGACCCTGATAGCTACGAATCTAGCTGCTATGCTCAATGATATGAGAAAGGAAGTGACGTATCTGGACTGTGACGTGGAAGAGCCTGATGGGCATCTGTTTTTAAGCCCCGAGGCAACAACGGAAGAGGAGATAAAACTCAAATCCCCTGATGGGGTAGATACCGAAAAGTGCATCACCTGCGGGAGATGTGCAGAGGCTTGCAGTTACAACGCCATTGCGGTCGTGAACGAAGATGTACTTTTCTTTCCCGAGCTGTGCCACGTATGCGGCGCATGCTCTATAGTCTGTCCCACCGATGCTATAATCGAAAGGGAGAAGAAGATAGGCGATCTGAAAAAAGGAGATGCCAACGGGGTAAATGTGGATTATGCCACTCTAGAAACCGGCGAAGGTGGTATGTCTCCAAGATTGATACATGCAGTTAAAGAAGAGACCGGTAAGGGAGTCAACATAATAGATTCACCGCCGGAACGGCCTGCCCAGCAGTGGAAAGTGTAGCCGGGGCCGATCTTGTCATTTTAGTAGCGGATCCTACGCCTTTTGGGCTCAATGATCTCAAACTCTCCGTAGACATGTGCAGGAAGATCGGTCTAGAGCCAGTCGTGATAGTGAACAGGGCAGAATACAAAGACGATAGCTTAAAAGAATACTGCAAAGATGAAGATCTGAAGATAATAGGAGAGATCCCTGACGATAGAGAGATCGCCGAGACCTATTCCAGGGGCGAGATAGTCGTAGATAGGATGGAAGAGTACAGAGACCTGTTCAAAGAATTGGCCGAAAGGATAGAGAGAGAAGGTGAAAAGGAAAGAGAGGTAAAGAGGACGAGAGAGACAAAAAAGGAAGGAGAAAAGATTAGGTCTTCTGAGCTTAGCCAGTCTCGAAGTTCAAAATCCTCAAAGAAACGTAAAGAACTGGTCATCATCAGCGGTAAAGGTGGTACAGGCAAAACATCTTTGATGGCTTCATTCGTAGCTCTTGCCGACGAACCTGTCCTTTCGGATTGTGATGTAGACGCCGCCGATCTTCATCTACTTACAGATCCCGAGGTGAAAGAGAAAGGTCTCTTCACTGGCGGTTTCGAAGCTTTGATAGATCAGGAAAAGTGTACTTCATGCGGAAAATGTGAAGAAGAGTGTAGGTTCGACGCTATCTATAGCGAGAAAGAAGATGGAAAATTGACATACAAGATAGATTCTCTAGAATGTGAGGGTTGTGGAGTCTGTGAGATAGTATGTCCTGAGGATGCCGTCGAGCTTGAAGAGGTGATAAACGGAGAATGGTACATCTCTGAGACCAGATTAGGAGATATGTCCCATGCAAAGCTAGGCATGGCAGAAGAAAACACTGGCCGATTGGTTACGCTGGTAAGAGATAACGCCGATAAACTGGGTACTGAAAGGAGTGAAACTACGGTGATAGACGGCGCCCCGGGAACTGGATGTCCCGTGATAGCTTCCATAACCGGTTCAGACTACGCTCTTGTTGTAACTGAACCCTCGGTTTCCGGCATCCACGATATGAAACGAGTTCTTGACGTAGCTAATCATTTCGGTATAGAATCTGGTATCGTTATTAATAAGGCAGACCTAAATGAAGAAATGACCGACCGCATAATGAAAATAGCTAAAGAAAGAGGTAGCGAGGTTCTAGGAAAGATACCTTATGATGACAGATTCACTGAAGCTCAGATGAGAGGTTTGACAGCTGTTGAATATCTAAAAAAAGAGGATCAAACCTATCAAACTATCGAAGAAATCTGGGAAAAGGTGTATGGAAAGATGCACGGATACATAAGTTAGTGGCGATATTAAGAAAATATGTGTGTAAAATTCCGACCTTTCGGTGATCATACCGAGCGTTATGAAAAATGGTTCGAAAAAAATAGAGCGGTTTATGAATCTGAATTGAAAGTGATAAAAAGGCTACGGCCTCGACAGGAAAAAGGTATAGAAGTAGGTGTTGGTAGCGGTAGATTTTCCCAACCTTTTTCAATTCAATATGGTTTAGATCCCTCAAAAGAGATGCTGAAGATAGCTGAGGAAAGAAATATTCAAACTATCCTTGGGCGGGGAGAAAAACTCCCTTTTGAAACATCGGTTTTTGATTATTTATTGATAGTCACTACCATATGCTTTTTTGAAGATCCTCTATTAGCTTTAAAAGAGTCTTACAGGGTTTTGAAATCAGATGGGAAAATCATCATCGGTTTCATTGACAAAGATAGTCTCATTGGTCGGGAGTATCAAAAAAAGAAAGAGCAAAATGTGTTTTACAGGGAAGCTGAATTTTATTCTGTTAATGAAGTTGAACAGATGTTAAAAGAATCGGGTTTCTCGGATTTTCAACACTACCAGACGATATTTCAGAGTGTGGGTTCCATAGAGGAAGTGGAGGAATCTGAAGAAGGTTATGGAAGAGGATCATTTGTGGGAATTAGGGCGAGGAAGTAAATCTTAAAATAACTTTTTTCTCATTTCAATATCAAATCACCGACTTCCACCCTAAGATCGTCAGCTATCACTGGACACTTCGCTTTCAGATGGAAGAATATGTTAGCGGAAACTTCGCTCAATGCCTCGTAATTTCCCTGACCCTT
>JBMCEH010000105.1:0-3102 GCA_048620775.1 Candidatus Natronoplasma sp.
GAGGTCTCTGGAAAAAGTACTCGATGAAGTGGAAGAAGCACTGATGGATATAGAAGTGGTTGAGGAATACAGAGAGAAGATGGATGAAGTGGAGAGATGTGTTGAAGGAGAAAACGACAGAAAAGTGCTGGCTGCAGTACTAGCTTATGGACCTGATTATCTTGTCACTGGAGATTGAGATTTTCACAATGAAGATGTTGAGGAAAGAGTAGATATCATTGAGAGTAGGGGGCTGTTGGAAAAAATAAAGTAAGAAAGATCAGTATTTGTACATATCTCCTTTCGATTCCGCTAAGGATCTTTGATTGAGAACAGTCATTCTAGTTGAGCGCTGGTTATATACTCATATCCTTTCCTCCTTCTTCCCCTGTCTATGAATTTTATCTTATTTGAATGATGCTGGGCTCCTATCTCTAGATGTTTTAAAGCGATACCCACGTCTATGTGGTTGAGCTTTTCCAGATCTCCTACCTTCCTCACCAATTTCTTGAACATCCCCTTTTTCTCTATGTAAACGTGGATCTGGTCGTCTTCATAAAAAAATCTCCACGGCTGGCCGTTCAATGCGGATGGAGCCATCCTCGCAACGTCTATGATCTCTTTCACTTTTTTTGGAACATCCTCTTTGTTTATGATCAGATCGTCGAGATCCTTTCTACTGGCGGATCTAGGATTTTTTCTAAAGTTGTTCTTATCAGGGACTGAATCACCGAATGCGGCCAGGATGACCGTATCCCCTTCATAATCGAAGAGATCCTTCAACTGGTCGTGCTCTATACCGGAGCCGAGCCAGCAGGTTCCGATATCCTTCTCTGTAAGATAAAGAACAGCATCTTCAAGCATGAAGCCCATATTTTCCAAATATCCTTCTTTGTCCTCGGATACACCGATCAAATAATGGGGTGCATCGACCCTAGCGATCTTGGATTTCAATCCTGAAAATGTCTTTTGGATCGTTTCTCCATCTTCAGCCAGTACGATCTTAGAATCGATGTTTTTGTACAGCTTGTCTATATTTTTTATCTTCTCTTCGATTTCGTTCAGTACTGTAGAGGATAACTTTTTTTCTGAGTACTTTCTCACTGATCTTCTCTTGTATATGGCTTCAAATCTATCCATGTATAGTCTATTGTCAGGGACATATGTAAATGTGTTCCAGGATTTGATGGGGTGAGAATTTGAAGTGATGAGCTTAATTAAAGCATCGCTCTCGTATTGTAGATATATAGAGCGAGTATAACGAGTTCCATTGACATGACGAATTCGTTGAAAAGCAAGATTCCAAAGGAGTTTATGCCTTGAGTGTCTCTTAATCGTCGTTTAATTCTTCCAAAAACCCCTGAATCTTTGGTTTCTAGAATATCTTTTGTGAGGTTTCTCTAAAGATCATCTCCCTTCGGAGGAACCTTCGTATTAGCGATTTTAATATAATCGTAAATAGGCTAATCGTGATTATATAGTTCAGTGAGGTCTTTCCAAATATCTTCTGTATCTAGCAAGAGCAGATTTTCAAGATTTTTTACCCCGTCATCAAATCCTGATCTCGAAAAGATAGCGTATTCCACTTCTCTATCTCCCTTGTTCCATCTGACCCTTTTTTCCTTCTCAAGCATATCTTGATATAGATCTTTACCGATCGGGTTGTCGGTCCACTTACACTCTCCGATCAACATTTTCTTTTTTGTAGGATCTAAGGCAACCACGTCGATCTCTTCTTCCTGGTACCACCATTTCCCTATTTTTGAATAGCTCGTAGTTTTTCTAACGTAGTCCCTACAGATCTCTTCAAAAATAGGAGATATGTAAGAAGATTCGTTTTCTTTGAGAGATCCCAATACTGATTCTACCCTACCCTCTTCTATGTCAGACCTATTAGGTAAAATGTAATAAAAATAAAATCTAAAGAAATTGTCGATGATCTTGTAGATACCTCTTCTTCTTTTCTTTTTAGAGGAAAGAGTGACCGGTTCCTCCCTTATTACCAATTCCAAGGTTCTCAGCTTAGAGAGGTATTGGGAGACTCTATTTCCTTCCAACCCCATCTGCTGAGAAAGCCCGTTAAGAGTAGTGACTCCTCTAGCAAGATATGAAAGTATAGACCTGTATCTTTCAGGTCTTCTCAACTCTGCCTTTAAGATGAAATCCACTGCATCTTTCAAAGGGGCGTCGATATTCAATACACTCCTTTTCAGATTTTCTTCGAAAGATAGTTCGCTATTTAACATCTCGAGGTAAGCGGGTACACCGCCGTAAACGGAATAGTATCTTATTATATCCTCAGTACTTTGTCTTGGTAAAAATTTTTTTAGAGATGTTAGAGGAAGTTCTTTCAACTTTATCTGAGAAGTCTTTCTTCCGTACAATGGACTATCGCTTTTCAAGATATTGTCTTCCATCATAGATATCGACGAACCGCAAAGTACAAGGTCGATCTCTGAACCTTTTATATGCTCATCCCAGCCTTTTTGGAATACAGAAGAGATGGCGTTTTCGGCTTCTATGAGATATGGGAACTCATCTATAACAAGGGTGAAACTTTTTTCTATATCTGATATATAATTGAAAAAATCATCCCATTCATTGAATGCTTTTTTCTTTAGGAGATCGTCACCAAGTTCTTTTCCTACTTGTTTTTGAAGGTCTTCAAACTGCTGCTTTATCGGGAGTTCAGTAGCAAGGTAATAAACATGGTCTTTTTCCTTAAGGAGTTCCTTGATGAGCGAGGTCTTTCCGATCCTCCTTCTTCCATAGATCACTATGAATGAATTTCGATCTCTTTCTAGTGCTTCTTTCAAGGATCGCAGTTCTTTTTCTCGATCTACGAACATATAATCGTAAATAGGCTAATCGTGATTATATAGTTTTGGGTCGACGGGTGCGGACACCGTCAGGTGGGGAGGGGTGTGATCGTCAGCAGGTTTAGGTGGGTTTGGTGTTTTGATTTAAAGTGTGTGGGTTTAATCAGTTTTATGCGCTCGGACAAGATCCATTATTTCCTTAATATTTTGCTCTTTTTTATCAGATAAATCAGCTTCTTTTAACCAAGTATCTAAATCTTCAGTAAAATCCTCTATTTTGGATATGGAGTCCATGATGTGGTTT
>JBMCEH010000106.1:0-3042 GCA_048620775.1 Candidatus Natronoplasma sp.
CCGGCACAACCATTCTTATTTCAGACATACATAATACCTACGTTTTTTCTCATTAATATTGTATATTTAACGTATGTTATTTAAGGTTTTTGTCTGATAGTCCCCTTCTACCAGCGTTAAACTTATTTAGTTTATTACTACTATTACTACTATGAAGTGCCCACACTGTAATTACAATTGGGAACCTAGAAAAGAAAAGCCCAAGGCCTGTCCTCGATGCAAGAGAAGACTGGATTATCCCATAAAAACCGATAAACTATCTAAGGCGGAGGAGATCGAACGAGGATTCCAGAGAGACCTTTACGTGATGTCGATACTGACTGAAAGGCTGGAGGAAGAGGGAATAACACCTGTAGTTATAGGTGGAGCAGCCGTCGAATTCTACACAAGGGACTGGTACTCCACTAGCGATATCGACTTGGCGATCGATAAAAGTAAAAGAGATGAATTTTACGAAGTCATGGAAGAGTTCGATTTCGAGAAAGATGGCAGTATGTGGGTAAGGGAAGATCTGAATCTATACGTTGAAATACCTGGAGATATAAATGACATAGATGAAGAAAAACTGACCGAGGTGGAAACGGAGGCTGGAAAGGCTTACGTGATCGGTCTAGAAGACATAATATTCGATAGGATACAAGCCGCTGAACACTGGGAGAGCAAAAGCGACAGAGAGCAAGCTGTCAGGATAGGCGCTTCATTCTACGATGAAATAGACTGGGATTACGTCCGAAAAAGGTGTAGTGAGGAACTTTCCGAAGAGATGTTAGATGAGGTTCTAGAGGAGATCGAAGATGAGAAAGATAAAGCTTGAAGATTGGAAGAAAAAATCGTCGCCTATCGAAAAAGAGAAAAAGGTCAAAGGACGACCCACACCGAAATGGAAGTTGAGAGACTCCATCAGATACATAAAGCGAGGGGATGATTATCTGAGAGAAAAAGAGATTCTAGTGAAAAAAGGAGATCGGAAGTGGAAGTTGGATGTGTTTCCTTCTGAGTAGACTTCATTCTTTTTAACACATACCGCCATGCTGAGAATGGTTTGCGAAAAGTATTTAAAAGTTTATGTACATATATGTACCAATGTCAAAGAACATATCTATCTCGGACGACGTATACGAATGGCTAAAAAAGATGAAGGGTGATGATAGTTTCTCATCAGCTATTAGAGAGTTAAGGAAAAGAAAAAATCTCGAAGATATCAACGGCATGAATATCTTAGAGGACTGGGAAAGTACTAAAAGTGAGATAAAAGAGATGAGTGATAAGGAATGGGAAAGGTTAGAAGATGCTGCTTGATACGTCTGTTTTAGTGGAGATCGATAGAGGTATAGAGCAAAAAAAGATGGAACATCTCATCTCCCTTTCACCTCATGTGGTCTCCTCGGCAAGTGTGATGGAGATATCTACCGGATTCTTCAGGTCAGGGAGAAAAGCGATTAAATTGGATGACTTCCTCTCTCCTCTGACCATAATACCGATCGATCAGAAAGTAGCTAGAAGAGCTGGAAAGATCGCCGCATATCTGATCAAAGAAGGTAAAAGGATAGAGATCAATGATCTATACATCGCAGCGACCGCTTTATTGAATGAAGAGACAGTGGTCACAAAGAATGTAGAACATTTTGAGCGGATAGATGACTTAGATGTGGTGGATTGGAGGGAAATATAGGGGAATGGATAGAAGCAAAGATATTTAAAATCTTTAAATAATTCCAAATGTGAGTCCATGAATAAAGGAGATGCCCATGTATATCTAGACGGAAAGCACTACGATGCGATGCATCAGCACTTGGAAGATGACATCGAATTTTATATCGACTGTGTCGAAAAATATGGAGAACCTGTTTTGGAACTTGCTTGTGGTACCGGGCGAGTCACTTTATCTCTTGCTAAGAAGGGGATAGATGTCACAGGCATCGATATATCCGAAGTTATGCTTCAAAGAGGTAGGCATAAGGCAGAAGAGAAGGATCTTAGGTTAAAACTTGTTCAGGCAGATATGACCGATTTTTCCTTTGACAGGACCTTCAATACAATACTGCTTCCTGTCAATACATTACAGACTCTACTCGAATTAGAAGAGCATGAAGCTCTTTTCTCTACGGTTCATGATCATCTCTCTGAGGGAGGAAGATTCATATTTCAAATATTCAATCCAGACCTAGACATCCTCACAAGAGATCCTAAAGAAAAATTCGATGTGATAGAATATGAAGATCCATACGGCCGAGGGGAAATACAGGTCAAGGAAAGCACAAGATATGCTTCCTCCACCCAGATACTCCAAATGACTTGGTACTATTACCTAGAGGACGAGCTGTACAAAGAAATAGACTGGAAGCTGAGGATACTTTTCCCGAAGGAAATAGATGCTCTTCTCAAGCTCAATGGATTCGAAGTAGAGAACAAGTACGGCGATCACGATGGGAGTGAATTTACGGATGAATCCGGAATCCAGCTTATAGTGGCGAAGAAGAGTGATTGAAAATTAGATACTGATCTCGTTTAGACTTGAATAGCTGGGCACCACAATACCCTAATCGGTGCTTACACTTATATAGAATTCTTCTCCAAGAGAGATAAACGAGATGAATGTCTATCAATCTTTTTTCTCAGCTAGTATCCAAAGATGATGTTCTTCCTCTGTCTCTTCATAGCTTCTTAATATTTCGAAACTCGCTTTTCTGACAAGATCTTTATTCTTTTGGATAGAGAAAGAACTCCACGACATCTTCGAACCTACAAAATCGGACTCTGTTCTCTCATTATCTCCCGTACCCATGGTGATCAAGATGACTCCGGAACTCTTCAACCATCGATTCATCTTTTCAAGAAGGTCTAGATGTTCATCTCTTGGTATGTGAAATATTGCATAAAATGAAACTATCGCATCGAAAGACTCTTTTGGATAGGTAAGTTGAGAGAAGTCGGCATTCAAGAATTTAGCCTCAGGAACGTTCTCTTTCGCTCTTTTGATATTTTTCTCAACAAAATCGACTCCAGTTACTTCATATCCTTTGTCAACAAAATACCTATCGA
>JBMCEH010000107.1:0-3015 GCA_048620775.1 Candidatus Natronoplasma sp.
TTTTCCTCCAACTCCTCTAAAAGCTCAGTCATAGTCTATTGCACTGTCCAGTAATTTTTATCGAATTGATGCACGTATTCAATATTACGGGGATTTATAATACTTTCGGAGTTTTGGTGAACATCCTGTTAATGCAGAATTACGAGAGATATCTATCGAGAAAACATAAATAACTCCGCTAGTTTCGCTTCATTAGAAATATCATGTCCGAAGAAGAATCCGATTTAGAAGATAAACTAGGATTTACTCTACAGAATGTTTGGGAAGACCTAGACGAGGGAAAGAAAAAAGAGATATTTGGATTTGCAGAGGATTACAAGAAATTTTTATCCTCATCCAAAACGGAAAGACAGGTGGTTGAACAGTCAGAGGAGATCCTTAGAAAGAACGGTTTCAAGGCGATAAGTGAATATGAGGAGCTAGAACCCGGCGATAAGGTATACTTCATCAACAGGAATAAAAGTATAGCGGCTGCGGTGATAGGTGAAGAGGACCTCACACACGGTTGTAATATAATAGCTAGTCATATAGATGCCCCGAGATTGGACCTCAAACCGAGGCCTCTTTATGAAGATAGCGAGGCTTCTGTTGCTCTGCTCCAAACACATTATTACGGAGGGATTAAGAAATATCAATGGGTCAGCACACCTCTAGCTATACACGGTAGAGTCGTCAAAGAGGACGGAACCCCTATAGATATCTCCATCGGAGAGGGTCCCGATGATCCTATCTTTGTGGTGAGTGATCTTCTACCCCATCTTTCTAAGAAGAAGCAGGGAGAGAGGAAGATGAAGGAGGTCATAAAGGGAGAAGAACTGAATTTGATAGTTGCGGGAATCCCGATAGACGATGAAGATGTAGACGAAAAAGTTAAGATGAAAGTCCTGAAGATGCTGAACGAGAAATACGATATTACTGAGGAAGATTTCACCAGCGCCGAGTTGGAGATCGTTCCAGCTCACGATGTCCGTGATGTTGGGTTCGATAGGAGCATTCTTGGCGGCTATGGCCACGATGATCGAGTCTGTGCCTATACTTCTATGAGAGGACTCTTGGAACTGAAAGATCCAAAGAAAACTGCTGTGGTCCTATTCTTCGACAAAGAAGAGATAGGCAGTGAAGGGAATACTGGAGCCAATTCGGACTTTGTTGAGACATTTTACTCAAAACTGTTGAAACTCAGTAAAGGAGATTTTACAGTGTACGAACATCGGATGATGCTGGATAATTCAAAAGCTATTTCTGGTGATGTCAGTCCCGCGGTGAATCCTTCATTTAAAAGCGTACATGAAATACAGAACGCGGCTTCTTTTGGTAAAGGAATAGCGATAAACAAGTTCACTGGGGCGGGAGGAAAGTTCTCAGCCAATGATGCCCATGCTGAATACGTCGCATTCATCAGAAGGACTTTCAATGAGAACGACGTGTATTGGCAGACCGCCGAACTGGGCAAGATCGACGAAGGCGGCGGCGGAACGGTAGCTAAATTTCTAGCTGAGCTGAATATAGACGTCATCGATGCAGGCACTCCAGTTCTAGGGATGCATTCGCCCTTCGAACTCATATCTAAAGGAGACCTATATCATACATTCAAGGGTTACCAGTCATTCTTAGAAACGGAATAGAGTTGTTCGTGTTCTGGTAAAAACCTTTTCTAATCTTTTTCTATAACCTTCACATCTCCAGGGGGAAGTATGCTTTGGATCTCGCTTATGGGCACGGAAAAATAGTTCGACATCTCATTGGCAAAATCATTTTTGTCTCTCGATCCAGGTATAAAGATTACCTTTTTATTCATTGAGTCATCATCTTCATTTTCCGACGTTAGTGAGGGAGCACACATCACTTTTTTTTCGCCCTGATAATCGATCTCCGCAAGCACGGCTTTCATCGTGAGATCATCATTATAATTCCTCTTTCCCCTTATCACGAAGGCTCCGGTCGGTAGAGACTCTCCAGCCTCCGCTGTTTTGCTCACCTGGTCCGGTTTCACCCAATAAGCTCTTCCGGCACTAATCCCTCTTTTCCATTCCTTCGAGTGTATTATCGAATATTGGCAGGCTTCTCTGAGAGTTTTTTCCCCTACTTCGTCTTTTTCCCCTCTTTTCACCACCACGCTAGGTGCGCCTCCAGCCTCTGCATGCGCGTAGCGATCGTATTTTTCTAAGTATTTTTTAACTATTTCTTCATTGGTCTGTGTGTCTTTTCCAGCTATAACCATGTGATTTTCGCTTGAGAGAAACCATTTGTACCTATCGAACCAATATTTTTCTGTAGGTCTCTTTTTTTCTTTCTTCCTTTCTTCTTTTTTACCTGCTTTTATCTCTCTTTTTGTTTCTTCGATAGCGGTTTTAGCTCCTTCTATCTTTTTCTTACATTTTTTGCTCTCTTCGTAATGTTTCTGTGCATTTTCATTGACATCTTTCCTGAAGTCGAGCTTGACGTTTTTCTTATAGCTTTTACCGTCTTTTTCTCCTTCTAATTCAACAACGACATATTCATCAGAATCGTTCAGCTGAACTATCTTCTCATTGTCTCTAAGATCCGAATATATCTTTTCGCGATCACCTTCTCTTCTAGCCTCATATATACTTTCTAGTAATTTTTCACAATCACTGTAATTCTGATAGATCAATTCGGCTTTTATCTTGTTCTCCTCTTCCTCTTTTTTGAGTTCTTTAAGAGCCCTTTGTTGACTATTGAGTTTTCTATCTAATCGAGATTTTTCTTCTTTTCCTTCTCTATCTTCTTCGCTTTCATCGGATCTGAAAGCGATGTCTAAAGCTCTATTATAGGTCACGAACATCTCAGTCTTGTGTTTTTCATACTGTTTCAGGGGGAATGGTACAGCATCTATTATCTCGCCCTCCTCATCTTTGACCACGTGAGGTTCTAGATCGTCCTCCTCTATCTGTTTCTTCATACTCTGAATGATCAACGTTATCTTATTGGATAGATCTTCTGGCTCTTCCATATGTTTATCCACATCGATCCTACTGCATATCTCCTCAGCAT
>JBMCEH010000108.1:0-2988 GCA_048620775.1 Candidatus Natronoplasma sp.
GTTAAGAATTTATCGAGTAATTCCTCATGTCTATAAAACAAAGAGTCTAGCTTGGTTATCCAGTAGGTCGCATTCTTTTTTTCAGCATAGTTGTCCATCAATTCAAAGAAAAAATCGGCAAAATCCTCAGGTCGATTTTGATAAAAATATTCTTTGTTACCTTCAACTAGCTTAAAGTAATCTCCTGATGAATAAAGCTCTAAAAATTCAATAAACTCATCATTGTCTTCAAAGTTGCCCCAATACAGGATATTACCACATATGTAACTTTCTTTAATGCCCCAGTGCGCCTGATGCTGGGCCCCAACGATCTTTGGATGATTACATAGTATATTTTGTAGCCATGTGGTTCCATTTCTTTCCAACCCGAGTACGAATATAGGAGTTACCATGTTGTTTCTCCGGTGTTGTCTAATAAAGAGTCTTATCCATATATTTTTTTTTGGAAATGAGATTTAGGATATATCTAAAGAAAATAACCATTGAAGTATCTATATTTATCCCTATCATCGGCCAATCTATCTCGCGAAATCAGATATTTCGCTCAATCAATGCGTCATTCTTTACCCCATATCATCTCAAAAACTGTTTTCTCTTGACGTAATCGTTTGAGATCAGTCTTCAGAACATTCTGTTCTTCGGTATAGTTGTCTGAAAGTTCTCTCAATTTCTCTCTGATCATCTCACTATTGATTTCGTCTCTAATATCGGCGTGATATTTCATTTGGTCAAAATCCTGTAGTAGCTCTCGATATTTAGTAGCCCATCCTAAGACCAGCGCCGGGACCGTATTTTTATATGCGTGGATGATCGAATGATAACGAGATCCGATTATGAAATCGCATCTAGATATAATATCTTCCAATTCTAAAGCGTTTAGATCATCAGATATCAATCTCACATCATTACTTGAAAAGAAAGATTCTTTCATTTTCTTGCATATATGGAAATCTTCGTGAGAGTGCCTCATGATGAAGACAGTTTTGCCTAGCGCTAGGAGATCTCCTATCAGCGAGCTGTATAGGTCGTATATCTTATCCGGGTCTGCTCTCTTCATTATCTGAGAATTAGGTATTATTGCGACCGCTCCTTCCGGCATATCAAACTCTTTCAATTCAACATCCTTCACGAATATGTTGTCAAGGTCATACTCTTCGTTCATGAGTACGATATCTCTAGCCCTTTTCACATTTTTTGAAGTGAACTTTTTTATTTCTTCAACACCCTCTCTTTCTCTAGGGAATATATTTTCCGGATATTTGAGGTATTTTTTCATGAGGGGATATAATCTAATCTTTTCGAAGAACGTATACTTAAAAGGCCCCATAGATTGAGGGAAGATGTAGAAGGGTATTCCGAATTTCTTTGCGACCATTATATTGAGTAGATAACCGATCTCTTTTAAGGTAAGTAAAGAACTATCATCGCCCATCTTTGAAGACAAAGCGTATCCACTGATATCTATGAAAAAATCTGTGTTTTCGACTATCTCTTCTATCTCTCTGAGAAGAGAAAGGTAGGGTGACTTTTCCTCTTTGAACACTCGATCCTGATCCGAGATCAGTTCGATCCTGGTAAGAACATCCCAAGGTCGTATCTCAAAATCATATCTCTCTTTCTCAAGTTTATCTCTCTCGAAATCTCTTGATTTGAAAAGATACACTGTTTTCTCTGGAAACCTTCTCTTGATCTGATCGATAACCGTGAAAGTCATGGCCTGAGCGCCCTTGTTGAAGAGATTTCCTCCTAGTATGACAACGTTTTTTCCGGGTCTAAAATTTCTCAAGTTTTTAGAGATGAGATCTTTTAGAAGATATCTGGCCATAGTTATGCCAGATTTCATAGCTAGTTCCAACTTCTCCTTGTCGATAGAAGAAACCGAACGTTCGATCTTCTCGAATTTTTCTTTCCTACCCCATCTGATGTATTTTTTTCTTCTAGCCAATTCTTTTCTACAGCTCTCGCTCCCTTTTCCGGTTCTGAGTATTTTTCGAAATTCCTGGTTCTGTCTTTTTTGAGAGATAGATTGGGAACGAATGATCGATTCCATGCTCACCTCATCCCAGCTAAAGAGGTCCATATAGTCCTCCCATATCTTTTCGCCTCTCTCCGTCCTCACGATTATATTGGATCTACCTGGTTCATCTTTCCCTTCGATGTAACAATCGCCAAAAGAGATATCTGCCTCTCTAGCGAACTTATCTAGACAGTAAAGACATCGCTCGATCTGGAAGTGATCTTTGACTTTAGTTCTCTCCTTTCTATCGACGATCTTTTCTCGGCCCGAATCGAAATAAAGTTTAACGTCACCAGGCCAACCGTTCATCTCTTTATTCCTATAGTCTAGTGCTTTGAGTTCTTCATCGTTTTGTTTGTATTTTCCTTCAAAATATTTCAGAAAGTTAAAGTTAAGCGTCCTGTCACAGAAGAGACCAAAAAATAATAGTTCACTGTCATCTATATCTTCCTCCTCGATGTGTCTTTTTATGCCCGTCAACTGGCATGGTGTACCAACTATTATGTAATTTGGAGTATTTTCTTCACTCAATGTTTTTATGATATTGAAGACAGAAGCCGGAACATACTTCGATTTGGCAGCTTCTTTTACTTGTTTTTTAGCATCAGCTAAAGTCAGTCTCGCCGGTTTCCCGCTAAAGCTCTGGAACGGGAGTACGAAGGCACCTTCATATTTTCTATCGTCCAACAACTCCATCGTTAATCTCGTGATTGCTCCACCACTGGTAGATCTTTTCCAAATATCCCAATCTTTTGTCAACAAAGCATAGGTGCCGATATAATCACCGGCTAACTCTCTTTCAAAATATTTAGAGGAGAATGTTTCGTCCGGTACTTTTCCCGGACAGAGGTCTATGCAGAGTTCACAATCTATACATCTCTCTTTATCTATTGAAGGAACAAACTGTCCTGAGGCGTGTTCCATCCTTATAGCTCCGGTCGGACAGACAGCATTGCATATTTCACAAGATA
>JBMCEH010000109.1:0-2970 GCA_048620775.1 Candidatus Natronoplasma sp.
GTGATACCCAACATAGCGAACCCAGACAAGTTCAAGAGAGAAGCAAAAAAAGATATACTAGGAAGGCACGAGGAGGTCTTCGAAAACCATTTCAACTACATCACAGTAGGATCTTTGACAGAACAGAAGGCACAGTGGTACCTGATACGATGTTTTTACAAACTCTCTCAAAATGAAGAGAACACCAAACTGATCATCCTCGGAGAAGGGCCTTTAAAAGAGGAACTAGAACGACTAGCTAAAGATATGGGACTCGAGGACAGGGTTATATTTCTGGGCGAAGTGGAGAACGTCTTTCCCTACCTTAGAAAAGCTGACTGCTTCGTTTTCACTTCGCTTTTCGAGGGGTTCCCGAACGTCCTGGTCGAAGCTCTATCTCAAGACCTTCCGATAATCTCGACGGACTGCATCTCGGGCCCGAGAGAGATACTCTGCCCGGAACTGAAAGTTGGCGAGGAAGTAAGCTATCCCTACCTAGGAGAGTATGGGATGATGACAGAACCTTTAGATGAGAAAAGATGCTTCAAAACTCTAGAGGAAAAACCATTATCTGAAGAAGAAAATAAACTTTTCAAACTCATGGTAAAAGTAAAAGAGGATGAGGAACTGAGAGACCGTTATTCAAACGTATCGAGAAGAGTTGAAGATTTTGAACCCGGGAAGATAGTCCCCCGATGGATCAGCTTGATAGAGGAGTCGTAAGAAACTATTAATACCTTCATAGAAAGTAAGAAGAATCGAGGTTGAGCAGGAAACCGAGAGTTTTTGATAAAAAGAAAGAGCAGTGGACACGATGGATCACAAAATAAAAAAATTGATCACGGATGCAAAGATTAAGATGATGAGATACTTATATAAGGGTAGGAGTAAAGCCAAATATTCATCTATCATGGAAAAAGATTGGGACAACTTGATCCTGCTGGACGGGTGCAGATATGATGCCTTCGAAGAGATAAACGATATCAACGGAAGGCTGGATCATATATATTCCAAAGGGTCAGATACAGAGGAGTTCCTGTTCCGGAATTTCAAAGATAAAAAATATCAGGATGCCGTCTATGTCACCGCTAATCCCTTAGTGAACAGGGACGTCAAAGATTCATTCTATAAGGTGATACCGGTATGGTTGGATGATTGGTGTGAGGAATACGGGACCGTACTTCCGGATAAGATGACCGAGCGGGTGATTGAGACAGATAAGAGATATCCCCACAAAAGACTGATAGCCCACTATGTCCAGCCTCATTATCCTTTCATCGGTGAAATCGGCCAGAAAGAGATCGGACCCCACGAGGGGATGCTTGCTAGAAGAAATTATCTTTCAGATGATAGAGTCGAGCATACGAATCAACTTATCTGGAATTTATTGAGAGAGGGCGAGGTAGAAAGATCTACCATCTGGCGAGCTTATCTCGAGAACCTGGAACTCGTTTTAGAGCACGTCAAGAAATTGGTAGAGGTCTTGAAAGGTAAGACGATCATATCTTCCGATCACGGTAATCTATTCGGTGAGAGGCTTTCGCCTTTGCCTTTCAAAGAATACGGTCACCCTTCAGGGATATACCACGAAAAATTAATTAAGGTGCCGTGGTTTATTATACAAGGAGATAAAAGAAAAAAAATTAAGAAAGATGAGGTAAAGCAAGAAAGAGAAATGATCAAGGATGCTATATCCTTCGCTGATATTTGATCTACCTCATTGGAGATGGTTAAAACGGGCTGCAAGCTCATGTGATAGGAGATAAAGAAGATGGGCCGAGCTTTCTATGAGATCAAAAAAAATATGAAGAAGATGTTAGAGAAAAATGATATCCTGTACGAGAAGGTCGAGAGTGTCTATTCTACCCTTGCAGAGATGTATCTACACCATCACGCCAACATATGCCTTATCTCTTTCCCGAAATGCGGCAGGACCTGGTTAAGATTGATGATCGGAAAATATATTCAAGAATATTACGGACTTGATGATGCTTCAAAAGAAGAGATCCTTGAACTCAGACCTCTATCGAGTTACGATCCAAGGATCCCCAATATAATAGTTACTCACGATGACGATCCGCAGTTTAAAACGCCAGATGAGATAGAAAAAGATAAGACCAAATACAAAAACAAAAGGATCATCTTCCTGGTCAGAGATCCGAGAGATGTGGTGGTCTCCCTTTACTACCAGTTCACGAAGAGACGGGACCTGATAGAAAGTATGGATATGAGCGGTTTTATAAGGCGGGAGAGAGGGGGTCTCAAGAGCATAATAAGCTTCTACAACGTTTGGCTTGAAAATAAACATGTGCCCGAAGACTTCTTGATAATCAAATATGAGAATCTTCACAGGGAGATCTATGAAGAAAATAGATTCGAAGAGCTGAAAAAAGCTTTAAGGTTTATAGGGTTCGATGATATCGACGAAGAGCTGGTAGGATACGTGAGTGAATACGCCGCATTCGATAACATGAGAAAGATGGAGAAAGAGGAAGAATTTGAATCCGATAAAACAAGATTGAGCCCAGCCGATAAAGAGGACGAACAATCATACAAAACTAGGAAAGGAAAGGTCGGCGGATATAAGGACGACTGTGAAGAAGAAGACCTGAAGTACATGGATGAACTCATCGAAAAAAGATTGGACGACCACTACGACTATTGATAGAGTAATACAAGGATACCAGTTTTATTCTTTCTTTCCCAAACGGTAGAGCTTTTTGATCTCTACGTTCACTCTCAATTTATTCAGGATCATATCCACTATCTCAAAAAGATAGATGTCTTCCTCCAAGAAAGAGTTGAAGAGTATCAGAAAGGAAAGATATGAAACTAAAAAGCCTATCAAGAGAAGGATCAGAAGCCACCAACTCGAAGGTAATAAAAAGAGGACAGCATAAGTCCAGCTGACAGGTAACAGGGCAGCGACCGCATATTTCTGGAGTGCAGAGAAATCGGGCGAGAGAGATACCAACTTACTAACCTTCCACC
>JBMCEH010000110.1:0-2893 GCA_048620775.1 Candidatus Natronoplasma sp.
GCGTTTACTTTAATACCACCTGGGGCAAAAAAGGTCTGGTCCGTCTTCATCATTCTGCAGAGGAAAGCAAAGAGCAAAACGAGACTTGGAAAAGTAGTAAAACTTTTGAAAACTCTGGGAAGATATATTTTCACTTTAGGGTGGATAAATCAGATATAGCACGATTCTACAATAGAGCCGCAGTCATAATAGAGGGCGATAACGTATACGAAAAAGTAAGGACCGGTCCTCCTCCTCTAATCCACTTTTACTTTATACCTCCTACCGTTTTAGCTCCTCCAGCAGCGGTGGGTGGCTATTTTCTCTCTTTTTATGTCTATTTTTCTCTTTTCATACTCTTAGATTCTATCCTGCTCTTTTACACATTTAGAAGATGGGACGAAAACAAGGCATTTTTATCATCTTTATTGTTTATCGCGAACCCCATATCGTTTTACACGCTTTTCCAGGATGAGGGTATAATCGCCTTCACAATAATCTTATCTCTGTTTTTGGTGATCGAGGGAAAAAAGAAGATAGGTGCGCTATCCATCGGTTTGGGATCGATAACAAAAGTATGGTCGGGATTTCTCATACCCGCTCAATTATTCGATAGAGATTGTGAATTTAAAAAAAGATTCACTCACATCATCATGTCTTTAGTTATCCTTTCGATCTCTCTTTTATCTTTCTACCTGGTCTGGGGTCCAAAGACTCTCTGGTTTATAAGCTTCTACGGGGGTTCCGCAGCTAAAAGTACGCTGGGAGGTGTATCGATATGGTCATATCTGAGCAAAACCACTTTGATCTCAGAGAGTATGATACGGTCAAAAGTCATCCTGACATCCATCGCTTGTTTTGAGCTTTTCTTTCTCTACAAAGCTTATAAAAAAAGATGGGATATGATATCCGTTTTCACCGTCACTCTTGCTTTTTTCTTGCTATTCTATCCAAAGGTACACTGGGAATATTACCTGATGCTTCTGCCTACTTTACTGTTCTATACCGTGAGGCACAAAAAGCTGTTCGTTTCATATATTATATTTATATCATGTCTTACTTTAGCAAGGGGGGTAAGAGATCTATCGGCCTACCCTGATTATCTGACCCTTTTGATGGGCTTTATTTCTTCGTTAGCTTTCACTCTAATCGGGTTGTGGATAATATGTCAATTTTTAAACGAAAACATAAGTACCAGTTATCTCCCTACAGAACCATCGGGATAAAGAGAGGATGAAATATAATAGAGAATTGAAGGATGGATGTTCTACGAGGATAGCTTATCTACCGGATAACATGGAGAGCTGAAAATTTTATCCTATCCGAGACGGCCGACCTCCACATAGGCCAGGTGAGCGTTCACTACAACACCACGTGGGATGAAGAGGGGGTGATAATCCTGAAGAGGATCCCTGAGATGAGCGGGAACGAAACCTGGAAAAGAGAAAAAACTTTTGAGGATTCAGGAGAGGTGTATTTTTATTATAGAATGGACAAGAGGGATATAGCCAGGTATCACCGCAGAGCCTCGGTTCTACTGGAAAGAGGGAACCTGTATGAGGACACCCGGACCGGGCCCCCACCTCTGATAAATTTTGCTTTCATACCTCCTACGTTGCTCTCGCCTCCGGCTTCGTACGGTGGTTATTATCTTTCTTTCTATCTTTACTTCGCTCTTTTCACCCTGTTGGGAGGCATCTTACTCTTTCACACCTTCAAAAGATGGGGGGAAGACAAAGCCTATCTGGTATCGTTGTTGTACATCTTCAATCCCATCTCTTTGACCGCGATCATACAGGACGAAAGCGTGATCGCCTTCATCATCATAGTGACCATCTTCATTTTGGTCAGGGGGAGAGAAAAGATCGGGGCTTTCACTATTGGGTTGGGATCCGTCACGAAGATCTGGTCCAGTTTCTTTATACCGTCTCAATTGTTCGATAGAAATATAGAGCTGAGAAAAAGGATACAGAACATCATCTTGACCGGTTTGATTGTAGGCGCGCTGTTCCTCTTCTTCTACTACATCTGGGGCCCCAAAGTTTTCGGGTTCCTCCGCTTTTATGGAGGGGTCCCTTCACAATTCAACTTCCGAGATGTGAGTATATGGAAAAGCATATCTAGACTACCCGTTGGTGTACCTCTCCCTGGGACGACCCCTATATTGATAGCTCTAGGCATTAGTGAATCGATACTCCTTTACGCCGCCTACCGTAAAAGATGCGATACCATCGCCATATTCACCCTTACTCTGTTCCTCTTCATGCTCTTTTATCCCAAGATGCACTTGGATTATTACCTCCTACTCCTCCCCGCTCTTCTGTTCTATTCGGTCCGCAGTGGAAGATATTTTAAATTATTCCTCGTATTTTTCTCGTTCCTGATGCTGTCTAGATCGTTCACTTACAGCCCTTACGATCCTTACCACATAACGGCTTAGCTCATATTCCTTAGCGCCGTGGCCTTCACATTTATGGGATTGAATATCATATATTCGATCATCACCGATGATAATATGAGGAAATATTTTGCAGGCACATTTAAAAATGAAAAAAGGGATAACACCACGACTGAATAGATGCGCACCTACTTCGACATCATGTAGTTGATGCCTATTTCAGATATATCCGTAGCGTAAGAACCCGTTCTAGAGATACTCTCCAATATATATGAGAGGGGCGTGACTTTCTCCTTCTTTTCCTGCTTCACCTGGCTCATCAGTTGATCGTTCTTATCTACCAACTCGTCTCTTAGATCGATGGCTTCGTTGAAACCCTCTAGATCCTCCTCGAAGAAAGCCTCTGCCGATCTTTCGAGTATGCTCAACGAGAGTTCACTTTGCTCTATTATCTCATCCTGGAGTGCTTTATCAAAACCTTCAAGATCCACAAGATTCTCAGCGATCCTGACAGCG
>JBMCEH010000111.1:0-2881 GCA_048620775.1 Candidatus Natronoplasma sp.
TGCTCTCTAGGAAGGGAGCGAAAGTTTACTCCCAGAACGGCGGCGGGACCTATCACGTCACAGGGAACTTCTGTACCTGTCCAGATTTTCAATACAGGGAAGGTAACGTCTGTAAGCACATGAGGGCCTACAGGATCATGAAGTCCCTGCAGAAGGCTGACAGGGCGAGCGACCTCGACGGGTAAAACCGTCGTGTTTTTTTTGTCTCGATCATGATACCCTTGCGGTAAGAACTGTTTTTTCATCGTTACATTTCCATCCAATCTAATTCATGAACTAGGCTTATATCGTTCAATTTCATTCGCCAGATAGTAAAACTCATTTAGGGCCTGTATAGTAACGAGATGTGTTCAGTAAAACATTCATATTAAAAAAAAGAAAAATCGTTATAGAAATTCTGAGAAGAGGATGAAATGATGACAAAAGTTATAGCGATCGATTTTGACGGAACTTTATTTGAATACGACGGTTGGAAAAATTCAAATCACTACGGAGAACCGATAGATGGAGCAAAGGAAATAGTTGAAAAACTACGTGATAAAGGGTTCAAAATTATGATTTTTACAACTCGTGGGAACGAGAAAGTTGTAAAGGAAGCTTTAGAAGAATACGACATACCTTATGATTATATCAATGAAAACCCTCATACGCCTCCAGAAGCCGAGATTTCAGATGTTAAACCTCCAGCTAATTATTATATCGATGATCGGGCTATTGCTTTCAAAGGAGATTGGAAGGAAGTGATGGAAGAGATTGACAGGCGAGAAAGCGAAGAGAAATAAATAATGAAATGGTTTTTTCAAAAGCTAATCGTTTTTCCTTTATGAGGTATAACTATATCACCGTTTTCGTTCTCGAACATCTCTGGTTTTAAGGTATGTATGGGAACCAATCTTTTTGGTTTTATAGCATCGATCATTTCTTGAAGCTCGGGACCACATGCGTGTCCGCTTGCGTGTATTTGTATAGGTTCATGATCTTTCTCTTCATTTATATCAAAGTGTTCAAGCCAATTCATCAGTCTCTCTTCTGATAGTTTCATCTCTTCATTGAAAGGTTCGGATTGTGCTCTTACATAGATAGAACCTTTTGGAGGGTCGAGATCCACTATATTTTTAAATCTGTAATAATCTAGCTGTAGAACGTATTCTTCTGGTTTTTCCTTTATATCCACTGCGGTCACGCCCTTCTCGAGGTGGGTTGTATCCTTGATATCATCTTTATTGTTCCATTCCGAGACGGGTCGATCCCCAGCTTTGTGTTTTGCCCTAGTGTAGTCCCCACAAGAATACAGCATGCTATCACTTCTCTCAACAAAGACCTTCGCTCCGTCTTCGTAGATACTTTCATCTAGTCTTGCCTTCAAATATGCTAGTCTTGGATCAAAGACCGGTGTCCTTCCCTCTTTTTCTGCAGCTCGTTTGACTGTTTCATATCTATCGAGATCTTTCCAGGCAAATCCAACCATCACCAATCCATCTGCATCAGATATTTCTTCAGATAGTTTCCTTTCTACCTGCTCTTCATCATCGGGTTCTTCTTCCTCGATCCTAGTCCCTTCACACAACATCAGATCAGGTTTGAGACCTTCTAAGTAATTATGTAGATCAGTTGTGCTCCTTCCATGGAATCTTAGGTCTCCTGTGTATACGATTTGTTTATCTTTCGACTCTATAAAAGCAGAAAGGGCACCAGGTACCGAATGATCTACCTTTACTGCTTCGAGCTCAATATCTTCTCCGATATCGGTCCTCTGTCTGTTTTCTAGTAATTTTTTCTCTCTTTTTTCTCCCTCCATAGTTTCAATTTTAGGTTCTTCTGGAAAATAAGCTCTAGAACCGTATCTATCGATATATCTCCTCTCTATATCTACGAGATCGCCGTCGAAACCAGTCAAATTACCAATATCTTTTATCGCTTCCATCAATTGGGACGTGGTCGTAGAACAAACCAACGGCATATCACCCAAGTAGGGTACATATCCACAATGGTCGAGATGAGCGTGAGAAACGAATATCGCATCAGGAGTCCACTCATCATTTGATTTTGCTTCTTCGTAGCTCTTAAGATCGCATTCCCACAATGGTTTAGAAGGGCATTCTTCTATTTCCCTCAATCCTTCTGGCTGCATCGCATCTTTTCTGTAAATCCCATCGATTTCGGGTAGAAGATTTAGTTTCAGGAGATCGTGAAACTTTGAATTTGATCTAGGTTGCAGATACTCTTCAAAGAATCTACCCTCTTCTCCAAAGTTGAGTCCGAAATCCAAAAATATAGACGAATCTGCCAATTCTAAGAGTACCTTGTTCCCTCCAATGGTATTTACTCCACCGTAGCAGGTTATAGAATTCAAGTGTTTCACCTACTCGCTTAGGTTATTAGGTTCAAAAGATAAAATATTTTTCTCCTTTCATCTAACTAAAATTCAATTCATCACTTCTCTTATAGACGATGAAACTTTTACTGCTTCTTTTATCGCTTTGTTAAAATCGCTAGGTTTTTTGAAGCTTGCCTTAACCTTACCACTAACGAATTCATCGTCTTGCATATTAGGCCAAATACCTTGTAATTCACAACCTAAGCCTCTCAATTTTACATATCCAAATATTTGTGCAGTGTACCTCAACAGCAGATACAGATTTTGATGGTTTATGGTAGCTTGGGAAGGATCGGGTTGTTCTAGGAGCACGAAATCTACATCGAAATCTTTGACTTTTTCGGGAAAGTCCTTCTCAAATCCCAGGAGTATAGGCTTCTTTTTGGTTTCTTTTTTAGAATCTTCGTACTCCTTGATTATCCGCAGGTCCCTTTCTTCACTGTCGTCGGCATAATCTTCTTCGCCGTGGAAGATACTCTGCATCTTCCTATCGATGTGATCCAT
>JBMCEH010000112.1:0-2844 GCA_048620775.1 Candidatus Natronoplasma sp.
CAGATCTATCCTCAACAATTTTCCCCAATGTCCTGACATAATTTCACCTTTTTTATTTAATATATTTACACAGTGGTCCGACTCTTTTCCAACTGTTTCAATTTTACCTAAATCAGCGCATGTATTTTGAACTAATAAATCTTGCGTTTAAACAGTTTTATCGAAAAGACTAGTTTCTTTCAAAATATAATATACCGCAATGCCAACGACAAAGCCCACACTCAGATTGTATATCAGTGAAAGCACCGCGATCAAACCGGTGATTACGTAGGAATCAGTTTTAAAGGAATGTTTTCCGAGTTCGATAGCTACAAAGACAAGGAGGGCCCCAAATACCGCTAGAGGTAATATAGCGATAAAAGCGGGACTCGCAAAAAAGAGCGCTATGACCAATAAGATCAATCCACTCATTATGTTTGATCCTCCTGTTCTTGCCCCGTAACGGTACTGAGCCGCGAGGCCTCCAGAACCGTGGCACATAGGAAATCCGCCTAGAGGTGTAGATAACAGATTCATAAAGCCCACTGTCTTAGAGAGTTTATCGGTGTCTACTTTTCTCCTAATGAGATCACTCATAAGTACTGAGGTTGCTAATATCGAATTAGTTATAGTAAGAGGTATCTGTGGAATGACCAAAAGCCAAGAACCTGTCAAGAAATCATCGAAATTGGGCACTGATAAAGAAAGAGAGGGCAGCATCTCAGGCGACGGTATACCGTATTTCATTATGCCTAAGCCCAAACCGATTCCAAGTACGATAATAGAGGAGATGTCAGGAATCGATTTTATTTTTTTAACTACAAAAAAGCCTAAGATTATACTAATCGATAGTACAGAGATAAAATAGTCGGTTATCAAGAAATCAAAAGATGTTTCTAATAATATTAGAGCGAGGCCCAATTGTATCCCTCTTATAACACTCTGGGGAACCTTGTCCTCTATAAGTTTCATACCGCCTAGATATCCAAGTAGTAGGAAAAAGATCCCTATCACGATCCCAGTAGCTGCGATCTCGTTTTGAGTAAATCCCCCAGCGATAACAATCGCACCTATAGCTTTCATCGGTTCCACAGGTACGGGTTTTTTGTAATATAGACCAGTGAAGATATACCATATCGAAAAGAACAACAAAATGTGTCCGAGATTTAATTCGGTAACGACTGCTACACCTAACACAATAGGGAAAAGAGTACCATAATCTCCAACAGCTCCCGCCAATTCTTGGATATTGAATCTAAAATCCGGCCAGACTTTATCTTTAGCTTCCATCTCTTTTTGTCAATCTGCAGAGGAGAAATAAATTTTTTGATTTGATGAAATATATTTAAATGCCGTCTTTTCTTATAAAATTATTGTACGAATATCGTAAATATAATTACTATAAGCTCTGATTAGTTTATGTAAATCGTAAACTTTATTAGGCAGGATCACAGTTATTAGAACAGGTGAGAAATATTTCCCGAAGAAATGTAGAATTGATAGAACAAGCAGGAATAGATGTAGATGAACTGATAGAAAAGTTAGTGGATGCAGCGGCAGCGGAATTCACGACCTATTACTATTATTCCGTTTTGAGGAACAACTGTACAGGCCTCGAAGGTGAGAATATAAAGGAGATTGCCGAGGATGCTAGACTAGAAGACAGGAATCACTTTGAAGCTTTGATGCCGAGGATCTACGAATTGGGCGGAGAGATACCGAATGATATCAAAGGATTCGCGAACAGAGCCGCATGCGAGGATGCAAAACTTCCAGATGATCCAACCATAGAGAACATATTGGAAGTTCTGCTCGGTGCAGAAAGATGCGCAGTCAGGGTTTACACTGAGATATGCAAGATGACCCAGGGCAAAGATCCACGGACATATGAACTTTCCTCAGCGATTCTGCACGAAGAGATCGAACACGAGGCATGGTTCGAGGAACTCCTTAATGGAAATCCATCTGGCCACTTCAGAAGAGATAAACCAGGCGTGAGTCCCTACGTGTCGAAGTTCATACAGAACAAGTGATCAAAATCGAAAAAACACTTTCCCCTAATCTTTTTTTAAATGATTATTAGAACTAGGGTTCCAAAACTTTTATATACGAACTGCAGTTGTGAAAGGACAGACCTGTAGGAGGTCTATCACCTGAGTCTTGTCTCAGGGACCGCCATCACTACAGGAGGTATTAACGTGGCAGATGATCAGACACTAGAAGGAGTCAAAAAAGCTCTCGAGGAAGCTCCAGATAGAGAATTCGAAGAAAGCGTGGAGTTGGCTATCAATCTCAGAGACATAGATCTTTCTCAGCCAGAGAACAGGATAGATGAAGAAATAGTTTTACCACACGGTAGGGGTAAAGAGATAAAAGTCGGTGTTTTCGGCAGTGGCGAACTTGCTCTACAGGCAAGGGAAGTTGCAGATACTGTTATCGAACCGGACGAGATCGAAGATTTATCAGATGATAAAAGAGAAGCGAGGAAAATAGCTGAAGAAAACCAGTTTTTTCTTGCCGAACCATCCATCATGCCTGTGATAGGTAGAGAACTAGGCTCGATACTCGGTCCTCAAGGAAAGATGCCGAGTCCGATCACACCAGACGACGATATCAAAGATATTGTAAAGTCATTAAAAGGCACGGTTCACGTGAGATCTGGCGACAGAAAGACATTTCATGCACCGGTCGGAACGGTTAAACTCGATGAAGAAGATATAGCGGATAATATCGATACGGTGATGAGGAGAATCATACAAAGTCTCGAAAGAAGAGAGATCAATATAGCAAGCGTTTACGTTAAAACGACCATGGGTCCCGCGATAAGGATAATGTGAGGGATATAAGATGGGCGAAGATGTTCCC
>JBMCEH010000113.1:0-2813 GCA_048620775.1 Candidatus Natronoplasma sp.
CCGAATAAAGAATTGACTGAAAAATACATAACTGGAAGGATGGGTTGATAGATATGAACGCTGAAGAGGTAAGGAAATCATACACCGAGAAATTGAATGAATTAAAGAATGATGTCGAAGAGATGGGTAAGATATCTACAGATGCTATTTCTCTGGCGATCGACAGCCTAGTAGAGTTAGATGAGGAAAAAATCAATAAAGTAGAAGATTTAGATAGACAGATATACCGATACGATAGAGATATAGAAGAGAAAGGATTGAATCTTATCGCACTTCAGGCGCCTGTCGCAAGTGATCTCAGGATGATCGGGACCTGTCTGAAGATCATCACCGATCTAGACAGGATAGGTAGATACTCGAAAGATATTACCAAAGTCACTAAAAGACTGACAGGAGAGCCACACATGAAGAAGTTGATTTCGATCCCTAATATGGCTGAACTCACTATCGAAATGGTAGATCTCTCCGTCAAGGCGTTTATGGAAGAGGATGAAGAGATGATAGATGAAATTTACGAAAGAGAAGAGAAAGTCGATGCGTATTACGACGAAACCTTTAGAGAGATTCTGACTTACATGATGGAGGACAGTAATAACATCACGAAAGGTACGCAGTATATTTTAGTTATAAGATATCTGGAAAGGATCGCCGATCACGCATGCAATATAGCAGAAAGGGTCGTATATATGGAGACTGGTGAGAGAGTAGAACATGAAATTATTGAGGGATAAAAAGATGAAAACACTACTAATTTCGGATATCCACGGTAATTACGAGGCTCTAAGAACCGTGTTAGAAAAAGAAGATCATGATCAGATATACTGCATGGGCGACATCGTAGATTACGGTCCCTCGCCAGAAAAGTGCATCCAAGAACTTTCGGATAAAGCGGATGTTGTAATCCGAGGAAATCACGATAATGCGGTGGCGACGGGAGCGAACTGCGGATGCAGTTATGAGATCAAAGATCTTTCTGAGGAAGTGAGAAGCATCACGAAGAAAGATTTAAGTGAAGAATCTATGGAATACTTGCAAGACCTGCCGTTTGAGGAGGAAGAAGACGGGCTCTTTTTCACCCACGCTTCTAAAGGCGATCTCTACAAATATCTTAAAACTGATACTCCCGAAAAAGAATTCATTGACTTCTTTGAAGTGGATCAGGATACTGTACTCTTGGGACATACACATATACCTATGGACAGGAAAATCAACGAGAAAAGATTCATCAATCCCGGCAGCTTAGGTCAACCAAGAGATGGAGATCCTAGGGCTGCTTATGCAGTATTAAAAGAAGGTGAGATCGAATTCAAAAGACAAGAATACGATGTAAAAAAGGTTATTGAGAAAATGAAAGAAAAAGGTTATCCAGAAAGAGCTATGAGGATTCTAAAAAAAGGAAGAGTTGTTACCTGATAATCTAAACTTTCATTTCAGAGAGTAACTTCCACCTTCAATCTTTATCGTTTTTCCTTCAGTTAGTGCTTCAGCGATCTTCTTTCTTGCTGATTTCAGATCGTTCCACAATGTCTTCCGACAGACACCCATCTCTCTAGCAGCTTCTTCCTGCGTAAGATTTTTTCTGTCGACCAACCTTAAAGCTTCAACCTCTTCAACCTTTAAGCTTATCGTTGGAGTCTCCTCATCTGTTTCAGGAGAGAAAATCCTCTTGTCAGGGATCTTCGCGACCCTTCTTTTACCCCTTCTGCGTCCTCGTCTCTTTCCTCTTCTATGTCTTGGCATCGTTTAAACAATCCTCTTACTGAATAATAATTGTTTTCATTCGTGATGAAATAAAAATAAAGAAAAATGGTTTTTACTCGGTCAGCTCGTCTAACCTCTCTTCCACCAACTCTAGCTCTTCTTCTAGATGTTCTGAATAGGCCTTCAGGTCTTCTATTTCATCTTCTTCTGTATATTCACCGTAATAAGCTCTCTGTGCTGTTTCCACTGGTTCTCTTCTAATCGGAACAGGCCTTTCCACTAGGGCTCTCAGAGGTGCTCTTCTAAAACCTCGTCCTCTTCCACCTCTAAAGCCTCTAGCTAGACCTCTTCCGATCCCTCGACCTCTGCCTCTCGCTAGTCCTCGTCCACCTGCTTTAGTGAAACCTGGGGTAGAATGACCAGTACAGTAACCGAGTCCTCTTCCTGTTGCAGGGCCTAATCCATCGGGTCCGGTTCCGTCTCCTCTTGGCATGTTCATCACATTCCTACTATTATGAGAGGAAATATTTAAAGTTTTTCTGCATATGAGTAAAAATAAAAGTCATCTTATATCTCTACAGTTTAAAACGATACTTTTGAATACCTTCATCATCTAGGTAGAACTGTGACAAAATGTCCGATGTGAGGGAGAATTTAAGAGATTTTGGAAGAACAAAGAAAGAATTTATGGGTAACAATAAAGAGGTCATGGGAGAATTTTCTGATTTCATAGACGAGTGATGAAAGAAAAGCATCTTGATTTTAAAACGAAAGAAATGATAGCACTAACTACAGGTATCACTACTAGATGTAAATATTGCATAGATATCTACACTCAGAAAGCCCTCGAAGCCGAAGCTACACGAGAGAAGATAATGGGAGCCGCATCTGTTGCGATAACGATGGGGGCGGGCTAGAACTATAACCTACGTTGCCGAGCTTAACTTTAGATGAATCCAAATAAACTTATCTTTTTTTTCTATCTTTTTCTTTATCCTTTTACAAGTTATAGTCAACGATCTAACTTTTTGAACTTGCGAGGAATTAGAAAATACCACTTAGTCACAAAAATGAATTTTGTTCCTTTAGAGGGTGTTGACATCTACTGGAAT
>JBMCEH010000114.1:0-2795 GCA_048620775.1 Candidatus Natronoplasma sp.
ACGGGCATCTCGACCATCTGGTCAAAGATTCTTACATGACACCTCCGACTCTAGATATTTTAGAAGCACGAAAAGGTGAAAAAAGAGGTGAAGAGATACTGTACGGTTCTAAACAAGATATAAACGATTTTGAAGTAACGCTGTTTCCTGCAGGACACGTCTTCGGCTCAGCTATGGTCAAAGTCGATGATGTCCTATATACTGGTGATTTCAATCCACACGGAGGGAAGACCTGCAAGAGAGCGGTGCCCTACGACTGCGATACCCTGATAATAGAATCTACTTATGGAAAGAGCGAGTATCAGTTACCGTCTAAAAAAGACGTGACCGAAGATCTGATCGCCTGGACGGAACACCAGCTCGATGAAGGACCAGTCGTATTCGGAACATATCAATTCGGAAAGGCGCAGGAAATCATCGCCCTGTTGAATGAGATAGGAGTGATTCCCTATACGACTGATAAAATAGCAGAGATATCAGAGGTTTACAACAACTACGATATTGGTTTGAAATATAAAACTTGGAACGAACCTGAGGGAAATTATACAGCAGTTGTTCCTCCTAACGAATTGAGAAAGCCCCCAGGAAGGATAGTTCAACACGCTAAAAGGGGTGGGGGCGCTACAACTTATCTCTCAGGTTGGTGCGCTTTTTTCCCGTTCTACAATTCAATGGATATAAATTCTCAATTTCCATTCTCTGACCATGCAGGTTTCGACGAATTACTCGATTTTGTGGAAAAATGCGATCCCAACAAGGTTTTTACAGTCCACGGTTCCGCTGAAGAATTTGCGGAGGCTGTAGAGAAAGAACATGGTATAGAGTCTGAACCTCTGAAGTGAAGTATTAGTGATCTTGGATTATATTTAAAAATTTTTTGCGATAACTATATTTATAACTAGACTTTGCAGGTTTTCAAGTGAGATTATGGACGACCCAAAGATAGTTTCCTGCGACCACACCCAAAACAAAAATGGTGAAAAAAGAACACTCACGATCAAATGCAAAGAATGCGACGATGATTTTAACTTCAAGGATTGCGTCACGGGTTTGATTTTAGCTTTAAATGATGTTTACAAGATCGAATCTATCGTTATCTCTGACCATATGGAAAAAAAATTTGACAAAAAACAGGTCGAGATACTCACACAGATACGAGATATAGTCGATGATATAGAAAGTTTCTCTTCTAGAGTTCCAAATGGAGATGAATGCAGCGGGTGTGAAATCAAGCCCTCTTCACTTTATCCTAAATTAAAAAAAGAATTCATCTCTAATCCGGGCATTATATACGAAGAAATTCCTCAGTTGAAAGATAAAATAATGAAAAGGGACAATTGTGTAGACTGTAAAGAAGATCTAAAAGAGGAACTTATTATTATCGCGGAGAAAGCACTCGAATTGAAATCCGATGTGTTCGCTGAGGCGTTCGGGATAAAAAGGTGAACGACTTTGCGTTCAGTAGATATTTTTCAAAAGTTAAAAAGTACGGACGGTGAGCGAGTTGTAGAAAGTTTGGAGAAATCTATGGAGAAGACAGAGGGGATTAGACCTAGCTTTTCTCACACTTGGCTCAAACCCACTCCGCCGACCCAAGCCGATTTAGTAGAAGAATACAGAATAGATAATACTATAGTTAAATTGTTCAGGTTGAGAGACGAAACGGAGGACCTCTATCACATTTTTCCTCGAGAATATAAGATGAAAACTGCCAAAGCAAGGTTGATCTCAAAGATGAAAGAGGCTCTCGTCGATAGTTTCCCTTCAGATCCTGATTTGAGTGAACAAGAAAGGATTAAAAATTATATCGAGAAAAGAGGCATATCTTTGATACAAAAAAGTATAGATTCTCAAGATTTAGAGTTGGGTAAAAACAGGAGTAAAGAGCTGAGTGAGATCAAGAGATTATCTCAGATATTAGCTAAATATACCGCCGGTTACGGAGTTTTAGAAACGCTGCTATCGGATGAGAGAGTTGAAGATATTTACGTAGATGCGCCTGTTGAACGGAATGAGATCTACGTTGAAATAAAAAGCTCCAAAAAAATCAGAAAAAAATGTAGAACTAATATCCATCTATCTTCAAAAGATATGGATAGTATCCTTTCTCGCTTCAGGATAGAGAGCGGTAGACCTTTTTCTGAAGCCTTTCCCGTTCTAGAAGCCGACCTATCTGAATACGATACCAGAGTAACAGCCATAGGCTCACCTTTAAGTTCAGACGGGATCGCTTTGGCTCTTAGAAGAAGAAAGCAGATATCTTGGACGCTGCCGAGATTGATCAAAGTTGGCAGTATGACTCCTTTAGCTGCGGGGCTCATCTCCTTCCTCATAGACGGTAGGAGCACCATATTAGTGGGCGGAAGCAGAGGTGCAGGGAAGACCTCTTTATTGGGATCGATGATGATGGAATTTCCGAAATCTCAAAGGATCCTAACTATCGAAGATACTAGAGAACTGCCTAGCTCAGAAATGCAATCCGTGGGATACAACGTACAGAGTACTATGATAGGTACGGGAACTTACAAAGGTGATTTAGAAGCAAACGATGTGCTTAGAGTAGCGCTCAGATTGGGAGAATCTGCGATAGTCATGGGGGAAGTGAGAGGCGAAGAGGCAAAGACGCTCTATGAAGCGATGCGTGCTGGAACGGCGGGCAGCGCGGTCATGGGCACTATCCATGGAAACAGCTCTCAAAGTATTTACGAAAGAGTCGTGCATGATATCGGTATATCTAAAGAGAGTTTTTCCGCTACAGACATAGTGATCATTGCCGGCATCGTCAGGCCAGGAGG
>JBMCEH010000115.1:0-2750 GCA_048620775.1 Candidatus Natronoplasma sp.
GACTGTTCTAGTTTTTCTATCTCATCTAACAACTCTTCAGCGTGTTCGTCCTCCCCCTCACCTTCCTTCGATTTTTCGACTTCTTCCAGTATTTTCTTTGCGGCCTCTTTATCAATCTGGTGATATTCTACGAGCCCTTCTAGTCCCCTTTCTACAACATCTTCTAAAGATCTACAACCGTCTTCGTAAAGCTCTTCAGCCTTTTCAAATTCTATGTCGGCAATGCTTGACAACTCGTCGATAAATTCATCCTTGCTTTTTTTTCCATCCGCCATCTTTATCTTAACATCCTGGGCTTTACAACGAAAGCATTAGTGGTATCTACCTGCGAGGGACCAACTCTACAATAGGGGACTTTTCGTCTCATCTTGCCTTGACATAGCCTCATGATGATATAAAATTTTTTGATAAAAAATAACATCTTGATAAAAGATTATAGAGAACCAAATAACTAATGTATGTGTAAAGAAACGTGAACGAAGGTGGAAAGTGATTTCATTCAGGATATTCTTCTACCTTGTCGTATTCATCCTCGATATAGGAGAGGATCAGATCTCGATCTCGCTTCAGATGAGATTCATACCATCTTTTGACTAGATCTTTCAGGGTTTTGTGGAATTCCTCCATCTCGTCGTCATCTAGTGGAAAGTTTGCATCGAAAAGCGAGTATCTCGCAAATATCCTCTTCCATCCGCTGTATTTGTAATATTTCTCCCCTTCGCAGTATTCGAAGAATAGTCCTATCTTCAGAGTATCTTCTTCGGAGTAATACTCGAGGACCAAACTGTCTCCGGTTCTGTTGTCTTCCTGGGTTTTATCCATCAGTTTTATCTTGTTCAGATTTGAAAAGTCAAAATCCTCTCTCAGCTCCCAATCTTCAGGAAATTCGTTAAATCGCGCGAAAGAGCTATAGTCCGGTTTCATACTGAAATGGACGTTCAATTTTTCGAACCTTATCCATATCCGCCAGAAATCTTTCACGAACTGCCTATTGAGCTCTGCCATCTTCGAGTTCCGCTCTCCTAGGTCCCTGAACACTTCGGAAGTTTTCTCTTCTAATTCAGCATCTAACTCGTCAAACCAATCTCCCGTTTCTTCTTTAGACTTATCTTTTGAAGCCATGAATATCCCTTCATATCATTTTTGATTTTCAGACTACCTTAATTCGGTTCTGTAATTAGAGTAGGGATATAAAAGTTTTCTCAATGAAAATTTTCAATTCAAAGGAAATAGGCAATCTTTAAATCATCCTAATGATGTAGGGTGATGAGTAAGATAAGAGATATCCGGGTGTGATTTATGAATTGCGAACTCTGCGGGAAGGAGACCCCTCACACAACCACGGTAAGTATCGAGAACTCCGAGATAGAAGTGTGTGACGACTGCAAAGCATACGGGAAGGAGATATTTTCTAGTGATAAAGCTACATCTTCTAAAAAACGTATCCTTAAAAGGATAAGAGAGAAGCAGAAAAGCGCACGGACTACGAACCTCGATGATAACGAGAAAAAAGAATTAGCGTTAGATTATTCTAATAGAATAGAACGTGCACGGATGGAAAAGAACTTGACGCAGGAAGAACTGGCAAAAAAGTTGAGCGAGAAAAAATCAGTGATCGCAAAGCTGGAAAGGAGCGATATGAGGCCCAGCGATGCCCTGCGGAGAAAATTAGAAAGAACGTTGGATATAGAGTTGATGGAAGAGATCGAAAGCCCTTCAACGAAAAGCTCTCAGGGTTCTGAGGGCCTGACCATAGGGGATCTGATCGACCAGGAGTCCTGAACCTGAAAAATTTCTGTATTTTCAGCCATTTTCATATCGTAGATAGCCTATAGCTCGCCAGCGACCTTTTCTACGGTGTCCATATTTATCTTATAATAAACGTCTTTCTCTCTTTTCACCAATTCTTCCTTTTCGAGGCTTTTCAGGTTATTTTTAGCCACGTTTTGGTCCATATTCAGTTGAGCGGCTATATCAAAGATGGACATCCTTCCTGTTTCAAATAAAAGTTCTAAGATATTCTTCACCAGTTGAGGGAATTCCATCGGAGCTAGAACTTTATCGAAATTCATGTAATCTATCGGTTCTCTATCGACTGGATCAACTCTAGATATCGATCCTAAGGGATGGGGTTTCATCTTGTTATTTATTGGGTCTATCAATATCGAATATCTCTCGTTTTTGGTGTAAAGGGAGAACCGGAGACAAAGTGGGAGGACGCCAGTCCTTATATCATCCCAGAGGCCCTTTAACTTTTTCAGATGAGGATCATATTGCCGAGGCACCTCTTCGGCTCGATGATACTGTGACTTGGTTTGGATCGAGATGGGTGCGTAAAAATCCGGTATAAAAGCTCTGACCATGACTTTTTCAAAGTTCGTATATTCGGCCTCTATCCAGCTATCTATCGATGTCGGGTCGTAATCGAAGGTCTTACAGACCCCTTTCCCCTCTTTTTCTTTCAATTCTTTCGTAGGTTTAGAAAAATTCCACGGGCCTTCTATGGTCGGATTTAAAAATTTTATTTTTGCCTTTTTTAGATCTTCGATCTCCAAAAAAGCGTTCAAAAGATCATCGAATCTTTTTCCATTTATATAATATTCTAGATCAGTGAGATATTCGACTTTGGCATTCTTCCACCGATAGAGCCGTTTTTTTAATTTATCCAACGCATACTCATCCACTTCCGACTCCGGAGCGAGTTCTAGGAATCTCTCTGCTCTTTCTAGCTCTTTGTCCATCTGTAATCC
>JBMCEH010000116.1:0-2733 GCA_048620775.1 Candidatus Natronoplasma sp.
AAGAGTTAGAAAAGGCGGAAGAAGAGGAGGATTAGATGAAAAAGATAGGTATCGCCGACACTACATTCGCTAGATACGATATGTATAAAAGCGTGAAGGACGAACTCTCCAAGACGGGAACAGGTTTCGAGATAGAAAGATACACTGTTCCCGGTATCAAGGATTTAGCTATCGCGTGTAAAAAACTCATAGATTCTGGATGTGATATCGTTATCGCGCTAGGAATGCCAGGATCCGAACCGATAGACAAACAGTGTGCCGATCAGGCCTCGAAAGCTCTGCTATATGTAGAGATAAAAAGCGATACACATATAATAGAGGTCTTCGTACATGAAGACGAAGCCGACGATGAAAAAGAATTGATCGAACTCGCCGATAGAAGGGCTAGAGAGCACGCAGTAAATGCTTACGATCTGTTGTTCAGGCCCGAACGTTTAGAAAAGAAGGCGGGTCAGGGAGCTAGAGAAGGATATCCTGACGTAGGACCTTTGAGGTGATAAGATATGGAAAAAAATATGAGATTAGGAATAGTTGTTTCGGAATTCAATTACGATATAAACCAGATGATGTTGGAGCGAGCCGAAGAGCATGCAGAATTCTTGGGCGCTGAAGTGGAAGAAGTGCTGCGCGTTCCGGGAGTTTTCGATATGCCTCTTGGGATCAAAAAGCTCCTAGAGAAGGACGATATAGATGGAGTTGTGACTTTAGGGACTGTGATCAAAGGAGAAACAAAACACGACGAGACGGTAATGTCTCACGCCGCGAGAAAGATAACCGATCTAGAATTGGAGTACGATAAGCCTGTCAGCCTAGGTATTACTGGGCCGGGTATGAGCAGGATGCAGGCCGAGGAGAGGATCGAACGGGCGAAGAACGCAGTCGAATCCGCAGTTAAGATGTACGAACGAACAAGATGATCGAGAGATAGGATCTCTACCAAAAACCTCTTCTCCAATAATTTGATCAAGTCGGTGGGAGATTTGCTTTGATGATCGAAATACTACTCTGTGGATTAATTTACGTATCATTCTTACTTAAAGAGAGAGTATACTTTCTCGATCTCTGGTACCTTAATTTGTATTTTTTTCCAATCACTTGCTTAATCTGTTTAGGGATTATCATACTTGTGATCCTAATAATAGTCATTTTACTGAGAGAATTTAATAAAGAATCAACGAAAAGATGTCCGCACTGTGGGAATAGAATCCCTACGGATGCGGCTTGGTGTAAATTCTGTAAACGAGATTTGACCACGATATCTAGGTCGCTAGAAGGACCGTGGGGTCATAGGAAAGTAGGGAAACCATGTCCCGATTGTGATAAAGATATGCAGTACATCGAAAAATACGATAGATGGTACTGTTCCAACTGTGATGAGTATAAATAATCTTCTTTTTAATTGTTAGAGGACGCTTTTTAAAGATAGATAATTTTTAATTCATGGACTTGGTGGTGGGGGAGGAGTCTTTTCAGATGTCGTTTGTTGAGATTCAGAAGACGATTTCTTTAACTTCACAGCGGTTCCGTAGGCGAGTATCTCGGCACCTCCTCCAGTGATTTTGGAGGTCATGAACCTAACGTTCACGACAGCATCAGCGTTTGCTCTTTGCGCTTGATGCACCATCCTTCCCAAGGCCTCTTCTCTCGCGTCGGTCATGAGATCTGAATAGGCTTTCAGTTCACCACCGAATATGTTCCTTATGCCTTGGGTGATATCTCTAACGGCGTTTTTAGCCCTTACCGTATTACCTTTCACAAGACCTAAATCTTCTTCTATTTCTTTTCCCTCAATCTTTTCCTTGTTAGTTAAATGCATGCGATTAGATTTGAGAAGGTTTATTTAAAATCTTTTAATGGAAGGATAAAATCCAGTATGTAAACAAAATTGTGATGGGGTTTGATCCATGTTAAGTCCCATCTTCCTCTATCACCTCTTCAGAATCAACAAGAGGGAAAAAGAGTCTATATGATTCTGATAACATAATCCAAACAATATCCCATTGGGGACTTGTTATTGCTGTTGATCGCCTCTGTGCTCATTTTTCTTCCTCCCTATCTGTATCATTGGTTTAGCTTATTATCAATCTCTTTTTTTTCTTTTCACCCCACCCCATGACATACCATCCACAGAGTGCCCCAACGAGCCATCCAACAAAACCTCCGATTGTCCCACTAACGACCGCTACGACGAACCTTATAATGGATCCCTCAACGAATCTTACACCGAACAATCCGACGAAAGCTACAGTGGCTACTATAGACAGAGAGATCCCTACTGGTCCTATTACTGACTGCAAAAGCCCGGTGACCGAAAAACCAATAAGAATCAATAGTAACCCGATAACGAACATAGCTCCAAAGATTTGCCACACAGCTTTGTATTTCATATATTATTGCCCCGTTATCACATTCTTTGATTCATTCGTGACATCCATTTCCTTGCTGTGATACTCCACTAAATACTTTCCAGTTCTAATAAAACCGATACCAAAGTCTTCATATATAACTGATGCCTTTTTCTCCGTATTTTCATTAATCCATTGAGCGTAAGCATCTAATAGAGATTTACCGAAATCACCTCCAAGCCCCGGACCTAATGATCTTTCATTTTCCTCAACTGTATCGATTAGTATTCCACTATCCTTACACGAATAAGAAACAATTTTTGTTATATCTTTAAAAGTGAGTGCTCCCCAAGGCTGAAGCCTTGGGGCATCCTCTATAGTTATCTAG
>JBMCEH010000117.1:0-2729 GCA_048620775.1 Candidatus Natronoplasma sp.
TATCCTCGGGCATAGGTTATAGAAAAGAGTGAAGATTGTTATAATTTTTCCTTGATTAAGATGAAATAATAAATAAAAAATAGTTTTTAGTCCTATCGATCGAGGGGATCTATCAGATCCATCTCGTGTTCCTGCTCAGTTACCAGTATCTACCTGATCGTTTGAGCAGTGGCGTATTCATCCAGAGCCTCCGCCTGTCTTATCCTCTTCTTGTATCTATTTATAGCGTCTCTCTCTACCTCGAGGTCCTGCTTCAACATCCCCTCAGCTTCATCACTGATCTTGACTTCCTAGACGTCTACGTTAGGACTACCTCTGAGGTAATCTATTTGATCTACAAGTTGAATAGCGTGCTGTAATTCTTCCTCTGCATGAATAGCTAATTCATCTGCAATGTTGTTATACGCTGCTCCTGAAAGAACAGCCTGATGCTGTATGTATTGTATCGCTGCCGCATATTCCCACTCCAGGTCTTAGTTCAGTTTCTCGATAATTATTTTTATTAAAGCCTTGCAAAAGAGATAATCTTATAAGGACTCAGAAAAATGATTGATAGAGCAACAAATGGGATACAAAGAACTCAAAGTATGGCTCCTCGCATATAGATGGAGGCAGGTCGGTTTTACCTTACTCGTGGTGATGATCGTGATCGTGAGTTCGTTTCTGGTCTGGGCTCTGACGCCTAGAGGACCTATGGAGGAAGCATTAGAGGCTCTGGAATCAGATGATGAAGTCGAAGTTTCTTCAGGAGACCGCTACGTTTTTCAAACTGTTGGAAAGGAAGCGGAAGTCGGTTTCATCATCTATCCCGGGGCTAGAGTTGACCCAATATCTTACGCGCCTTCTGCTAGAGAGATCGCGAAAGAAGGTTTTTTCGTAGTCATAGAACCGATGAGATTGAACCTTGCGGTCTTTTCGCCTGATGCTGCCGAAGAGGTGATGGAAGAGTATTCTGAAGTGGAAAGATGGGTCGTGGGAGGCCATTCCTTAGGGGGAGCTATGGCGGCCAGATTCGCCTCTCAAAAAGATGTTGACGGTCTGGTGCTTTGGGCCTCTTATCCACCCGATGATCTTTCTGATTCAGAGATGCCAGCACTTTCCATCTATGCGGAACTGGACGGATTGACAACGGTTAAAGATGTAGAAGATTCTAAGGAAAAGATGTCTCCGAAAACTAGATACGTGACGATAGAAGGGGGAAATCACGCGCAGTTCGGCTGGTACGGCGATCAAAGAGGAGATAACGATGCGGAGATAACTAGAGAGGAACAGCAGCGTGTAGTAGTGGAAGAGACCGTGAAATTTTTGGCAGACATCTGAGTTGGTATCTTCAGAAGATTTTAATCTGTGTGTTTCTAGTCAATTTTCATCCAGGTACTCATCCACCTTTGAGAAGTCTTCCTCATCATTTTTGAAGAACTCTTTCTGCTCTTCAGTAGAAGGTTTAACTCTTTACCTAAGAAGTCCCCTTCCTAATCGATAGATTAGGTGGGTGATGATTTCTAATATAAAAACACTTCCCATTACAATTTAATAAAGTATAGGAGAGAGCGAATGACCAATGGGTGAAGACAGCGAGTACATCTAGAAGATTGGTCCTTTCATCATATTTGATGCTCTAGAGATATTGAACAGGATGATCACGTAAAAAGGGAAGACTAGTTGCTCTGAAGTGAGTAAAATATTTTTTCACCTCAAAAATCTCTCTTTCATTGATTTTGTAATTGAATTGCTCACTTGCTATTTTTTAATATATAAGTTTTATCGATTAACTATATTTATGAGTAAAATATTGGCGGGTTGAGGATTTAGAATGCAGAAAAAGGTCGTTGTAGGCCTACTAAGCCTTTGTATGGCGATACTATTGATCCTCGGTGCATTTGCTGGCGTGGTGCCGGCAGAAACATTCGAATCGGAAAATGGATTTTCAGAAACAGATATTGTGTTAGTCTCCCTTGATGGGGAAGATGACGTAGCCAGTATAGATTCTGATGGGATCGATATATTAGAAAGTTATCCCGATAGCGTTCTAGCGGAGATCTCTGAACAAAGAAAACTTGAATTGATTGAAGAGGGACACTCGATAGAACCTCTCGAAAACAGACATCATGTCGGATTGCAATCGCATTCTTTTAATACTGACGAAGGAGAACCAGACATACCCGAAAGTCTAGAGATCGATGAATATCCTGACGATGAAAGCGGTTATTACATAGTGCAGTTCATCGGTCCGATAAGTTCGGAGTGGAAAGAAGAACTCAGAGATATGGATGTCATATTTCATGAGTTCAGACATAATTTCAACTTTATAGTCGAGATGGATCCTGAGACCAAAGAAAATGTCGAAGAGAAAGATTTCGTTAACTGGGCAGGCATCTATCAACCTGCATATCGATTTGACAATGAATTGCTTGATGAAGAGGAGACACTAGAACTCGAGGTATCTACCTTCGATAATTCGGAATCTCTTACGACCGCGAATAAAGTCATGAACTTTGCAGAGAGTGAGGTACTATTTGTCGGGGAAAACGAGATGAATGTAGAAGTGGAACCAAAAAATATAGAGTCCCTAGCAAATCTAAAAGAAGTCAAATCGATAGAGCGAGGAGGTTTTGAGCGAGAGTTCTTTAACGACGACGCGACCTGGGTCACACAGACGAACGAACAAAATAATAGAAAGGTCACCGATCAAGGCGTTACAGGTGATGGACAGTTACTGACTGTTTGTG
>JBMCEH010000118.1:0-2694 GCA_048620775.1 Candidatus Natronoplasma sp.
CACTGAAACAGAAGTATTAACATTCTCGGAAGGTACTTCACAATATACTTGGAGTGATATAGATGAGGCAGATGAATATACCGCTATTGTAACTATAGGTGAGATTGAGAGATCCTACGATTTCTCTGTGATATCGGTAACTACCCCTGCAGAGTTCGAAGTCTCTAATTTACGTGTAGACACATCAACAATCGAACCTGGTAATGAGTTCAAATTGACGATAGACGTAACTAATATAGGTGATGAAACTGGAGAATACACTGTCAACTTCTATTTAGATAGCGAACATATCGGTTCTGAAACAGTGACCGTAGATGGGGGTGAAACAGTGACCGTTACACATATCCACACTATTAATGAACCAGGAGAGTATGATGTATCCGTGGAGGAGGAAAGGATAAGTATTACAGTCAGAGATGAGTACTCATCGATCAACCCTTGGTGGTTTTTGTTACTAATTTTAGCTCTAGTTATTTCGATTTTGAATCATCGGCGATATAATTCTAAGAGAAGAGACACATGATATAAGATATAACTAAATTTTTTAAATAACTTTGAATTTCCTATAAATTTCCTATCAATTTTAGAAGCAGAATAACATCTAAAATCACTTTAATAAAATAGGATGTCTCTTGAACATCGATTAATGAATAGTTAGACCACCACTGACTCCAATAACTTCCCCATTTACATAACTTCCTTCTTCCGAAGCTAAGAATAGAGCCGTACCTGCAATATCCTCCGGTTTTCCCAATCTCCTGACGGGAATGTTTTCAGCTCGCTCCCTTTTCTCTTCTTCCGAATAGCGGGATTCTATCATATCAGTTTCTATCGTTCCGGGAGCTATCCCATTCACCGTGATTCCCTTAGGACCCAATTCAAGTGCCAAAGCCCTAGTCAGTCCAAGAAGTGCCGCTTTACTCACAACGTAAGATGTGGCTTGATCTGAACCTCTAAAGGCCCAATGAGATGACATGTTTATTATCCTGCCTGACCTTGAATCTTTCAGATACCTTATAGAATATTTAGAAAGCATGAACGGTCCTCTTACATTAACCCCCATCGTCTTGTCGAAAATATCCACAGTGGACTCTTCTAAATTTTTCTTCTTCAGAATTCCGGCATTATTCACCAGTATATCCAATCCACCGAATTCTTCAACAAACTCTGCGACAATGCGTTTACAATCGTTTTTATCACTTACATCTCCTTTGAGCAGAACTGCTTCTGAATTCTTTTTGATGAAATCTAAAACATTTTTCGCTTTTTCATCGCTAGAGTGATAATTTATCCCTATATACGCCCCTTCTTCAGAAAACTTCTTTGCTATAGCTCTCCCTATCCCCCTAGAAGCACCGGTTATCAGAGCCTTCTTTCCTTTCAATCTCTTCGTCATATGATCAGATAATTTTCTATTCTACAAATTATTTTTGCTATCTATTTCGTGAATTAATTGAATGCGAGGGAAGGGAACCTAACGCCGTTTTGTATACAAAATTTCTATTAAGAAAGAAAGGATGAAATGGTTTTTTATCTCTTATTTCTAAGGTTGAATTTAAACTTATCATCACTTCCTACTCTTTTTCTGGTAGATAGCTACAGCGATGATGGAAGCCAGTAACAAGAGCGCCGTAGTGAATCCTGGGATACCGTCGTCTTCATCCTCTCCTGGTTCTTCCTGATAGGGATAGGTATCTTCTTCCTGCCACTGAAGGAAAGGATAGGTTTCTCCCTCGAGAATGTCCCAGTTCCCATCGAAATCCCAGTCTGCGTCGGTGAAGGTCTCCTTTTGAATCATCTCATCCGTGGTAAGAGCGGTTCCTCCATCGCTATCTTCGATTCCTGAGGTCTCTATATCCCAAAAGGAGTTCTCAACCGTGCCAAAGTTGTATCCGACGAGTCCGCCTACTTGCTCTTTTCCCCTCACGTTCCCTGTAGCATACGAGTTCTCCACCGTCCCTTCAGCAAATGTCCCTTCATCGTTGACCCCCACGAGCCCGCCTACATAACTGTCTCCGCTCACGTTTGTATTGACAAGGCTGATGTTTACGAGTCTCCCTTCAGACCATCCAAAAAGACCTAGAGAATCTTCATCGGATCTGTCAATGTATAGGTCTCTTATCTCATATCCATCTCCGTCAAAAGTTCCATTGAACTCTACATCTTTTTCATCATCAGAATCACCTATAGGCTCCCATCCATCTTCAGTATCGACTAATTCATCGTAACCGTCAGTATCTTCGTCTAAATCGTTCATCAAGATATAATCGCCATTAAGGTCATCACGAACTTCATCAAGGTCGTGCCAATCCTCAATCTCAATAGGATCATCTGCACTTGTGCTTTCATCTTCTAGAGAAGATTCTTCAACTTCATTCTCATCCGAACTCCCCGCAGAGCCAACTGCGACGGCAAATAGACCTATAACTAATAACAACACTACGCTGACCGTCAAATATTTTTTTATATATTCATTCATTTTCTCTCCTCCATACGTCTAAACACCCTCTAAAGGGCAAATAATTGCCAATCATAACAGAAACAATTAATAAAAATCTTTTTTCCTCTAATTTAACTATGATTCACTCATTTCCATCCTGTTTCTTCCTTTCCCGCATGATCTCAGGCAAACTTGTCAAACCCAACTTCAATTTTAGGTGAAGGATAATACCACCCTGCCGAATGGACGGAGCT
>JBMCEH010000119.1:0-2681 GCA_048620775.1 Candidatus Natronoplasma sp.
GAGCTCCTCTAAATTTCATAAATATAGATAGTATCCTCCATAAATTATTTTAAACTTTATCTAATGAAATCGCAATGGTCGATTTCGGGTTAGTTTCAGAGAACAGAAATTTCGCTCTGCTTTGGGCATCCCACCTTACATCTAGCTTCGGTGATGGATTGAGAAGGGTGGCTTTACCTTGGTTAGTCTATATTCTTACAGGATCACCTGTCCAGTTGGGTATTTCTTTCGCTTTTGGTTTCCTGCCCGATATCTTCGTATCTCCGATAACCGGCTATTACGTAGATAAGATTTCGAGGAAAAAAATACTCTTTTTTTCCTATGTCGCTAATGGGCTGGTGATCTTATTATTACCAGTTTCGAACTATCTAGGATTTCTAAATATCTATATGGTCTATATCGCGATGGTTGGACTTCACCTTGTGGGAAGTTTTTTCTACGAAGCTAGATTTTCGGTCATACCTGATCTTGTGGGGAAGGAAAGACTGGACGAGGCGAATTCTTTCCTTTATAGCAATAGAGCGCTGATCTCACTGTTCTCAGTAACTTCTGCAGGTGTACTAATAGAAATCATCGGAATAAATATTACATTCATAATAGATTCGTTTACTTTCTTCTTAGGCTCGGGAATTATTTCATTAGCGGCTATACCCCATGAAGAAAAAAGCGTTCCTAAAGGTCTGATACAGAAAGTCAACGAGATAATAAAAGAGAATAAAGAAGCGTTAAAAGAGATGAGGCACACGATCATAGAAAAGATAGTTATCATCGGTATTCCTCTAAATTTTGCTACCGTACCTTTTATACTAGTATTCACTGATATAGCTCACGGACTCTTTGGAAGCGCGATGGCGTTGTCTGGACTTCTATTCGCCGAAGGAGTCGGCAGGTTGGTCGGCAATTACGCCGTAAACAAAGTACCATGGAAAAGGGTCACAAAATGCTGGGCCGGTATCCTGATAATGGCGATATTCGTTTTAACCCTTGGTATAACGGGCCTGATGATAGTCGACCTCATACCGGTTTATCCTCTCCCGATATTGATCGTATTTGCTTTATTGGTAATTCTCATCGAGATAGGTCAACCGATAATGAACGTTGCCAGCGACAGTGTGGTTCAAAGCAAAGCTTCTGATGAAAATCGGGGGAAGATCCTTGCTCTTTCTGATGGACTGTTGAACATACCTTTCCCTTTCGCCTCACTCGTAGTAGGGATTATATTAAGTTGGTTCTCACCATTTCTTGTATTACTTCTTTTAGGCAGTATCCTATTGCTTACTGCTATATCAGCCAAGAGAATGTATTCAGCGGTAAAATGATCAGCTAACATACTTATTAGAAGATCTCTCATAAAAATGTATAAATACCAGTTATACATTAGTATAACTTGATGATCGAAGTAGAGATGAACGTCGGATCTAAAGGTCAGGTCGTCATTCCCTCGGTATTCAGAAAGAACTTCAATATCAGACCGGGAGATAAGGTCGTCTTCGAGTCTAACGGTGACAAATTGATAATCAAGCGTGCAGAAAAAGGGTCTGTAAAAAAATTGGAAAAGATCGCCCAGCGGACCGGTGAAATAGAAGTGGATTCGGACGAAGATTACGATGAAAGGATGAAGGAGAGGTTGGGATGAAGTATCTAGATTCTAATGTTTTGATCTATGCTTCTCTAGATGACGGGAAAAAAGGTGATTGGTGCCGCTCTCTTCTAAAAAAGATCGAAGAATGTGAAGAGAAAGCGGGAACTTCTTATCTGACCTACGATGAAGTCCTCTGGAAAATAGATAACGCAGCATCTAGAGAAGATGCAATAGAAGCTACAGAGACCATCTTGACCATGCCGAATCTTAGGTTTTTTGAAGTGGACAGCGAGGTCATCTGGAAAGCCCATGAATTGATCAAGCAGAAAGGATTCGATCCTAGAGACGCTATACATCTCAGTTCGGCGCTGAATCACGGCATCTATACGATAGTTTCAGAGGATGCCGATTTCGATGAATATACTGAGATCGATAGGGAATGGATGGATGAGATCTGAGGAAAAATATCATTGAAGCGTTCGGATAGCGGTATGTAGTACCTTGGTTAACCCTCGTCGACTTCTTCCTCCAAAAATCTAGGTTCCTATTCATCTCCGGTCAATCTGTCGCTGATAGTGAATAGAGAAGTGATCTCGACGTCTCGATGATCACCTACCGCGAATAAAGCAGCGGCTTCCATGTCTACGGTATAGATGCCTTCTTCCCGATATGTTTCTATCTCCTTTTCAGTTTCTCTGAAAACCGCATCGATGGTCCAAGTAGGTCCTAGATGATGATCGTAACCTTCGTCTTCCAAAACGTCTATCATGTTTTCATTCATGACTTCTGAAGGTTCGGTATATCTCGAAGGAGGGAGGTAGTGGTAGGAAACTCCTTCGTCTCTCAATGCTTTTTCACATACAACGATATCTCCGATATCTATTTTATTCTGAAATGTCCCTGCAGTACCGATAGAGATGAACTTATCGATCCCTAGGGCTATTAGATTCTCTACAGCCATAGACGCAGCGGAAGCTCCGACCCCCGCCTTTACAAGCCAAATTGGCTCACTATCTTCTCGGATTAGGAGGCCTTCTCCCACTATTATAGTCAATGACTCGACTTTTTGAACTTTTATAGAGTCTTTGACGTCTACTGG
>JBMCEH010000120.1:0-2661 GCA_048620775.1 Candidatus Natronoplasma sp.
AAGAAGGATTTTTGCTATGAAAACAGATAATCATATATGGAAATCGAATAGAATTCATTTGAAATATACTCCATCTATTTTTGATGAGAATTACAAAATCAATTTTAGATAATTACACAACCAAAACTTTTAAATATTATAATTTGTTATTACAAAATAGATAATATGCGTATTACAGAAACTCCTCCGAGGATTTTGGCTGCTTGTTATTTGACCGAAAGTTTTCCGATCATGAAAGAAAGGGTCTCTGGTAAAGATATAAACCTTGATTTACCCGGGGTACAAGAAGTAAGCTTGGATGAATTGGGTTGTTTAGAATACTCTAAACGAAAATCCTCGAGAACGGCTTTTCCAGATAATAAGACTTACCTGCTAATACCCCAAGGTGAAGTGAAAGACTTCATGTCTATCCTTTATCAAAGGAGCGATATAACCCAAGCCCAGGAAGTGCTGGAATTTTTAGAAAATGGGTCTATAGAAGAAGATCTTGATATTGGTTCCTTCCAACTGAAAGGCCCAGTCGTGGGATGGAAAGAAAAATCAACTGATGTTGGAAGTAAGAGTTTTAGACTTTCGATCGAACATTATATCAAAGTGGTGATGGAAGCTTTCGAAAAAGAAATATGTGTTTCTGATATCATGAAAGAATATCTGAAAGAGGGAATTCAAGATCTGATAGATACGATCGAGTCGCATTTGGATATATCTAAAGACAGGAAAAAATATCTCCAGGAGGAACTAGATTCTTGGGCTAAAGGAAAACCTGTTAGAAACATGTATAAACTCAATACTTCCTACATACCCAGACCGGAAGACAAGGAGATCACTCAGATCGAGTATAAATTGGTGGAAGAATATTTGAGAGAAACGGCTAGAAAACACCTGAGTGAAGAGCATGTGGAAGAATTTATGAGAAGATGTGATTTTAGCTACCTGAAGGAAGATGAGAGATCCAACCTTGTTTCTAAGCTTGATATGAAAATGAAACAGAATAGTCAGGAAGGAGTGATGTTTTCGAATTGTCTTATGGAAGAGGATGGAGAAGTAAAGATGGATATATACAGACCTATATATGTAGATTTTGAAGGTGATGAAGAAGGTTTTCAAGAGTTTATGGAAGAGATAGAAAAAGATGAAGAGTTCCGTGAAGACCTTCCTTATCATTTTGTACCACCAAAACGGACTGCGTTCGAGTTAAGTTTTGGTGAAGATGGTTCATACCTCGGTTATTTCGATTTAGAGATCGATCTTCTTAAAGATGAACAGGATGAGTTGACTTTATTGATCGAGGGGATACACTTTGAAGATGATGATTTTGCGGAAAAATTGACAGAAAAAATGAATGAGAAGAGGGAAGGATGGTTCGAAAAAGCCGAAGATGACCATGAGGAATTAAAAGATAAGATCCAAGAACATGTGGACAGGGGTGAATGGAAGAAGGCAAGAGAATTGAACGAAAGATTGATGGTCCTGGAAAAGATAGATGATTTCCACCATTTCTATGCGAAAATGGTAGAAGAGCTGACAAGTCAGGTCACGACCATCACAGCCAATGAGAATTTTTTTCCTTTCGTCAAAGGTATACGGATCCTGGATAAGATTTCGGAGGATTGAGCATGGATACCTCAAAACCAGGTGACGAAAAAAAAGTCGCCGTGTATATCGATCATCCGAATATAGTGAGTCAAAAAAATAAGTCTTACGAATACAATAATGAAAAATTGATGAAGGAGATCAGGGAAGAAGTGGGGAAGGTGATAAAGTGCAATTCATACTGGGCTGTAGGCGGGAAGGAATCTGCAGCCTCAAGAGAAGATAGCACAATATCTCAGAGTGTTTTTTTCTCAGCCATGAACCATATAGATCTGAAACCGATTCCAACGATAGGTAGGGAAAACCCGAAAAATCCGACCGATACCAGGATGGCAGTAGATATCATGGAGGACCTATATGAGAATCCCCACATAGACGTAGTTGTGATCGTAACTTCAGATAAAGATTTCATACCTGTATTTAGAAAGATCATCGAAAAGGGAAAGGAGGGCGTAGCGATAAGAACAGATGACAGCTGGCATCTAACACAGTTCTGCCAAAATATGGGTGTTAGAGTAAAAGATCTCGGCAGCATAATGCGCAAACATCGGGACCAGCGATAAAGGGAACTGCTACCGCCACGGTCATTTTTTCCTTTCCCTCAGAGTTTCAAGATCTTTGCGTTCGCATAATTTCAGCAGTAAAAGTTTAACCCCTGTGAAAGGAAGAGCTAGAGCGCCCAAAATACCGCTGGATCCACCTAAAATAACGGCGGAAGTGAAGTCTCTTACCCGGATCTGCCTGTAGAAACTTTTGATCGTTTCTTCATCATCGATCTCTCCATCTCTAACGAGTTGATTGAATCTGATGATATCGACTGAACCATCAGTTAAGACCTCATCTGATATATCCTCTCCTATATCTTCGCCTTCGAACGAACTACGGTCGGGTTCTTCTCCACTCTGCGCCATCTCGATATCAGCTAATTTAGACATCTAAATCACCTAATCTAGATCGGTTCTCCTGATACGGGCTTTTTTTGCTCTCGATTTCTAGAAGAGATAAAACAAATTATAAATATTACTAAGTTTTAAACGTTTAAATGGTTTAAATGTCTTTGATGAAGAA
>JBMCEH010000121.1:0-2609 GCA_048620775.1 Candidatus Natronoplasma sp.
CAGTCAGGCCGCTATCGAGAATTCTGGCACTTCGGTACCGAGATGATCGGAGCAGATACGGCAAGAGCGGATGCAGAGAACATAGCATTGGCTTACGAATGCATACGAGATGCAGGGCTTGAAAACATCAAGGTGAAGATATCAAATCTGCAGATACTAGAAGGATTCCTTGAAAGGCATGATATAGGCCCTGAAAAGCGGAAAGAGATCTATCATCACATAGACAAGGAAGATGATCTCGAGGAGGTAAGGAACTCATTCGGACTTGACAAGAATTTTTTGCGTCTTTTCGATACTCCTTTCTCCGAACTCAAAGATTTTTTAGGGAACACAGATTCATACACTCATCTGAAAGAAGTCGTTGAAAAACTAAGTTATTACGGCATAGAACAGGACGATTATCAGATCGATCTCAGCATCGTCAGAGGACTCGATTACTATTCAGGGGTTGTTTTCGAGATAGACGCGAAAGGCTTGGGAGCTCAAAAACAGGTCTGCGGTGGAGGGGATTACGATCTCAGCGATATATTCAATATCGACGTTCCTTCGAAAGGTTTCGCCATCGGTTTCGATAGACTTCTACTCGCGCTGCAAAAGGAAGATAAAGTTCCAGAGGAAGGAAGACAGGGCTGTTACGTAATACCGTTAGGTGAGGAAAGTCTCAGTTATGCATATCAAGTCCTTTCTATTCTGAGAGACGATGATCAGAAAGCGGACATAGAACTCAAGGGGAGAGGTATAGGTAAATCACTCGGATACGCTGACAAAGCCGGTTTCAAGTATTCAATCATAATCGGAGAGGAAGAAGTGCAAAAAGATGAAGTCGCACTGAAAGATATGGAGTCTGGAGAGCAGGAGAGTATAAAAAAGGATGAGATCGTAGAGGCTATATAAGATGGTAGATATCAGTTTAAAATACCTATCCGGACGAGTAAACAAAGTTGTCTTCGTATTATTCATTATAGTTCTATTCTATACAGTAAGTCTATTTATTGCTCCATTGACCCTCGAACCAGGCACTGTTGAGGGGTTAGATGGGGCAGCGAATCGTATAGTCCACAGCCATGAATGGGAGGATCTACATTATTATCATCGTGCCGTATATCTTTTTAGCGATCTAAACTGTCATCAAAATCATGAACGTTCCTACAGTTTGAACGGGAACCAGATGCCTGTCTGTGCAAGGGATGTGGGTATCTTTATCGGGTTCAGCTTCGGATTTCTACTTATGAGCTTCACTAGAGGTGCAAGAGATCTTAAAGACACTCTTCTAGACGTTATGAATATAGATACCGAGATGAAGGAGATAAAGAAAACTATCATATTGGTTCTCGTCGGAGCGATTTTAGCCCTTCCCCTGATTTTGGATGGCAGTATCCAACTTGTTACTGACTACGAGAGCTTCAACGCCTTTAGAACTTTTACAGGATTGTTATTCGGGTTTGGCTTTTCAGTTTTCGTCTCTGGTCTTATTTTATCCACTTCAACGTTTGAGGACTATTAGTTAGTTTGAAGGCAAAGCTTATATAAGGTTTAGTAACTCACAACGATTGAGGATTTACGATGACTCACTGGCAAGGTAAATCAAAACGAAAGCTAACAGGCGGTAAAAGGATCTACCATCGAAAAAAGAGAAAATTCGAGATCAGTAGAGATTATGAATTTCCAGTACTTTCCGAAGAAAAGAAAAAAACGGTCAAATCACGCGGTGGAAATCAAAAGGTCCGTGTCGTGGGAGCAGAAAAAGCTAACCTCTCTGACAGAGAGGGAGATGTTAAACAGGTTGAAATCAATAACGTGATCGAGAACCCGGCCAATCCAAACTATGTTCAACGGAACATCCTAAACAAAGGGGCTATAATAGAAACTGAGGAAGGAAAAGCTAGAATCACATCAAGACCCGGTCAGGATGGAGTAATCAACGCTGTCCTGGTAGAGGATTGAGGATGGCTGGAAGAGAGAGAAAGACTTGGATCATTTTTCCCGAGTATTTTGATAAAAAACTTTCTAGATCTGATTGTAGACGGGTTCCTAAAAAACTCGCTGTTAAATCCCCTGATATCGAAGAGATCGGAGATATATTGGATTCCTGGGAAATACCCAACAGGATAGAAGAACACCAACATCATCCATCTACATGGTACGAAGGAAACGGTAGGGTTATAATACCAAAAAGAAGAGACAGCAAACAAAAATTACTCAAAAAGATCGGTAAACAATTGAAAAATCGCAGAAAAGACTAGGGAGTTTCTCTTTTTATCTTAAGATAATCTACATCTCCATCTTTTACCCTAGCATACAAAAAATCTTTCCTTACGCTGTGGGCGACTCTTACAGCCCTACTAACTTGATACCACTGACATTTATAATCTTTTCTTAAAGGTTGAACTATATACTCAGCATGTTTCTTATCTGGATTTGATGGGTAAGCTCTGAAAGGAGCACCATATTTAAAACCAGTTTTTGGAATCAATCCGCGTTCCCTGAGATCCTTATAAACTTTATACTCTGTACGGAATTCACTTCTGTTTTTTTCATATATGGATTTAAGATCACTTTTTTCCAATCTATTTCCAGTGTTTATGTCTTCAACGAGGAGTGTACCTGAT
>JBMCEH010000122.1:0-2587 GCA_048620775.1 Candidatus Natronoplasma sp.
TAACGCAGATAACGATAGAATCTTCGTTCTCTTTTAGCATCTTCACAGCGACTTCTTCAGCTTTGTCTTTCGGCTCTAGGGAAAATGTTCCTGGGACATCTATCAATTTTACTTCTTCTCCTTCCAACTGCATGTAACCTTCGGTATAATCTACCGTGGTACCGGGATAGTTCGATTCGCTGACGCTAGCCCCGGTTAGGCGGTTGAACAATACACTTTTTCCCACGTTGGGATGTCCCATCAGTAATAGTTTCAATCGATCACCTCTACAGTGATCTTTCCGGCCATCCCGATACCCATCGAGGTGGTTGAGCCGTTCACCTCCACCACAACAGGGCCATCGATTGGCTGTTTGGTTTTAAAAATGAGTTCTTTCCCGACTCTGATACCCATGCCAGCGAGTTTACCTTTGAGTTCATCGTCTATCTCTCTGATAACGGCTTTATTACCGTATTCCATATCTTTGAGCTTCTTTCCCATCTGTATCACAACTTTTTCACTCTTACTTTTCTAGCCATCCCTCTTCCTATTGACATAGTCGAGTTGTCAACTTTTACGGTGATAGGTCCACGATAAGAAATGACCTGTATTTTTGCTCCTTTCCGTAGACCTCTTAGAGCTAATTTCTGTTTTAGACCTCTACCTCCTTTTACTCCTATAACTCTAGCTTTTTCTCCGACATTTAACTGAGGAAGTATCGTTAGGTTACTCCTTTTCTTAGTCTTTTCGAGACCTCCTTGCTCTCTCAGAGTAACACCTTTAGGTGTACCTAATGTAACTAGTTATAAAAGTTTTGCTACCCGAAACTTATTCGGATGAGGAAAATATATAATATCTATTTCACATTTGAGTAACAAATAATTGTTCTATTAGAAGATCGATTTTCCCGATCATTTTGATGAAATTCTAGAAAAAGAATGATGAAGTTATAGGGAAGGAAAGATTTTTATATTTTCGTTAACCATTACTTAACTAATGTCAGAAGGTGAGCTTACCAAGCGGGATCGAGAACACATGATCACCATATTCCTATTAGGAGGTCTCAATGACCCAATTGGACCGTCTAAATTAGCTGCTAATAGAGATATGAGCAGAGCGGGAGCCCTCCAGAAGATGAAAAGATTAGAAGAATATGGGGTTGGTGAATATATGCCTAAAAAGGGATTGAAGATCAATTCTCGAGGGAAAGAGATCATAGATAATGAGATATTAAGGCATCATGTGGTAGAAAATTTTTTTCAGGAATCGCTAGGGATGGATTTCGAAGAGGCCTGTAAAGAATCATCGAAACTGAGCTTTGAGATGAGTGAAAGGATGATCGAATTGATCTATAGTTCCTACGGCGATAAAATCAGCTGTGACTGTGGTCTTTGTTTAGATCCGCCATTCAAACCTGAAGACCTTAGAGGATGTCACTGGTGTAAGCAGTTATTTAAGGAGGAAAAAAATGATCGATAAAAGGATCGTTATCATAATAATCGGTGTCCTTCTCTTCGATGGAGCCGTAGCATTTGTTGGAACTACATTTGAGGAGGGAGATACGGAAACAGAACTTAATGTAATGGTGACCATCCCGCCTCAGAAGGAGTTCGTCGAAAAAGTTGGAGGGGAAAGGTTGAAAGTCACTCTTATGGTTCCTCCAGGCGAAGATCCCCATTCATACGAACCTACTACACGGCAGATGAGAGAGGTAGCTAAGGCAGACATCTACTTCAAGCTAGGTTCTAAGATTGCATTTGAAACCACATGGATGGATAAGATCAAGAGTTATAACGAAGAGATGACCGTTGTAAACTGCAGCGATGGCATCGAACTACGAAAAATGGGATCGAGCATAGACCCCCACGTTTGGATGTCCCCGGCTAATGCTATGAAGATGGTGGATAATATCAAAGTCGCCTTGGTGGAAGAAAATCCATCAAACTCAGAATTCTACGAGGAAAACGCTCAAGGGTACACTTCAAAGTTAAAAGATATCCACTCAGATATAAGAAGCGATTTGAAGAGTAACGAAGGGGAGAAATTTCTGGTATATCACCCTTCTTTTGGCTATTTCGCTGATGAGTACAACCTGACACAGTTACCCATAGAGAAGGAGGGGAAGGAACCGGGGACGAAAGAGGTACAAAACATAATAGATCAAGCAAAAAGAGAAAACATCTCTGTAGTCTTCGTCTCACCTCAGTTCGACAAAAGCCAGGCGGAAACTATCGCTGAAGGGATCAACGGTGAAGTGATCACTCTCAACCCTCTCGCAAGGGATTACATAGAAAATATGATGAAGATGGGTGACAAATTGAGAACGGCGTTTAATACATCAAAGGTGAATGATTCATGGTAGATAATGCTATAGAGATAGAAGATACTTCAGTTAAATTGGGAGATAAGATCGTGTTGAAGGATGTGAACGTGTCTTTGGAGAAGGGTACATTCTTAGGTATAATAGGACCGAACGGAGGAGGAAAAACTACCCTTCTCAAATTAATACTGGGATTGATCAGTCCAGACGAGGGAAAAATAAAGATATTTGGTAAACCTCCTTCAAAGACAAGCGATGAGGTGGGATACGTCCCTCAGTACTCTAACT
>JBMCEH010000123.1:0-2581 GCA_048620775.1 Candidatus Natronoplasma sp.
ATATCAGGCTGCGGAAATTTTTGAGGATTATGGGATTCCGGTCGCGAAAAGCTATCTAATCGAAGAGCCGGATGAGATAAAAGATGTCGAAAAACCGGTGGTATTAAAATCTCAAGTAACCGTAGGAAAGAGGGGTAAAGCCGGCGGAATCCTTTTTGCTGAGACTAGAGAAGAGGCCGTAGAGAAGGCGGGGGAACTTTTTGGAAAAAAGATACGGGGCCTAGATGTAGAAAAAATCCTGGTTGCTGAAAAAGCCGAGATTGAAGAAGAATATTATGTGGGAATGGTCATGGACAGGGAAAAGAAAAGACCGACCTTGATAATGACTTCAGAAGGCGGTATGAACATAGAAGAGGTCGTGGAGGAACATCCTGACAAGATCGCGAAAAAACCAATCGATCCTGTAATGGGTTTAAGAGGTTATGAGGCATTACATCTCGCTGATTCTATAGGTTTAGAAGGGAAAGAACTCTCTCAGATGTCGAAGATAGCCCAAAAATTAGCTCAAGCTTTCGCTGATTACGATTCTGAACTCGCAGAGATCAACCCGCTAGTTTCTACACCAGAGGGTCTATTGGCTATCGATGCAGTCTTTAACATAGACGATAACGCGCTTTACAGACAGGATTTCGAAAAATCAGAAAGTAAACTCGTCACGGAGCGAGAAAAAAAGGCTCGCGAATACGATCTTGCTTATGTGGATCTTGAGGGTGATATAGCAATAGTTGGTTGCGGTGCTGGTCTCGTTATGGCCACACTTGATTCTGTAGCTGAATTCGGCGGTGAACCTGCCTGTTTCCTCGATCTTGGCGGGGGTGCAGATGCAGATGACACGAAACATGCTTTGGAAATAATCGATATGAAAGACGGTGTGAATTCTATTTATCTCAATATTTTTGGTGGAATAACTCAGTGCGACAAGATTGCACAAGGTATAATAGATTATGAACCCACGAAACCGACGGTTATCAGGATGTTAGGGACAAATGAAGAAGAAGGCAAAAGGATGTTGAGAGAAGCCGGTTACGACGTAGTTGATGGTATGGACGAAGGTGCAGAGAAGGCCGTAAAAATAAAGGAATAGGTATAACATACAAAAAAATAAATCACCCCTCATTTTTCATAATTCTCGCCGTAATCGTTTTAACTTATCTATTACAATCACTTTTCATGGGATCAAAAGAGCTCAAAAAATTCGAATTGATAGAGATAGGGAGAGTAAAGAACGAATTTTTAGGACAAATTCCAGATAATCATAAGGACGAAATCTCGAAAATAGAGATTCATAGAAGATACGAGGATGCTTTGCTAGGGATAGAAGAAAACTCGCATATCTCGGTATTGTGTTGGTTTGATAGAAGCGATAGAGATATCCAGAGAGTCCATCCTATGGCTGATGATTCTAACCCACTTACTGGTGTCTTTGCAACTCGTGCACCGGTCAGACCGAATCCGATATCATATACGGTTTGTGAGCTCATGGACCGTGAAGAAAACATTCTCCGAGTTAAAGGTTTAGACGCTTTGAATGAAACTCCTGTAATAGATATCAAATCCTATAAACGATACGAGATAGAAGGGTTAGAGTTTCCCGATTGGGCACCGGAGGAGTGAAGATGGTTAGAAAAAAAATCGATGGTAGAAAGATAGCAGATGAGAGAGAAGCAGTTCTGAAAGAAAAGATAGATGATATGGACAGACCGCCAAATCTCCATACGATTTTTGCTGGAGAAGATGAAGGGTCTAAAGTCTATCTCGGCGTTAAAAACAGAGGATGCGAAAGAGTGGGGATAGAAACGGAAACCCATCGCTACGGCTCAGATGTGAAAAAAAGAGTATTGATAGATAAGATCCATGAGTTGAATGAAGATGATAAGGTGGATGGTATCCTCGTACAGATGCCACTCCCGAAAGACATGGATGCGAAAAATTTGATCGAAGAGATAGATCCTCTCAAAGATGTTGAAGGTCTGCATCCAAAGAATTTAGGTAAACTGATGATAGGGTCCGAAGATGTTATCCCATGCACACCAAAGGGCATACTCACGATGTTAGATTACGAACAGATCCAATTGGAGGGGAAAGAGATATGCATAGTGAGTCACAGTACTATAGTGGGAAAGCCGATGGCCATAACTTTGCTGAATAGAGATGCTACAGTTCACGTCGTCCACGAGTTTACGGATAGAATGGAAAAACATACTGAGAAAGCAGAGATCTTGATCGTAGCAGCCGGAGTACCTCGATTGATTTCAAAAGAGATGATCGCTCCGGATTCAATCATAGTTGATGTGGGTATGAACCGGTTGGATAGTGGCGATCTGGTTGGCGATGTTGACTATCAGGCATGCAAAGAAAAAGCGAGAAAGATCACACCGGTTCCCGGAGGTGTCGGGCCTACAACGGTATTATCTCTTCTTGAAAACACTTATCAGTCGGCTCTTGAACATAGAGGTGAACCACAAAAGTTATAGCGCCCTTTCTTTTATTTTTCAATCCCTGCTGGGGTAACAGAGTGGCTAATGTGACTGCCTGCAGAGCGGTTTCTCGTGGGTTCGAATCCCACCCCCAGCTCTTCTAT